>CAZMCJ010000108.1:0-2690 GCA_964564795.1 uncultured Eubacteriales bacterium
TGGCGGGTAACCCCCTCAAGCTGAGCAATCTCCCCTAGGGACAAATCCTCATTATAATAGTAGTTAAGTGCATTTTTTTGGTTTTCGTTTAGCACGGTGCTGTAAAAATCCAAAAGCAGCGTAATCTGAACGTTCTTTTCCAACCAAATACACCCCCTTAGCTGTAAAGCGTTTTGCTTTACACCTTTATAATTTTACCACAATATTTCTATTTGTCAATAGAAAAACCGCATTTATTTTCGCTATGCCAGATGTACGCACTCTCAATAATATCCTCTAAATTGCTGTACTGGGGGCACCAGCCCAAAATGTCCATTGCCTTTTGGCTGCTTGCAACAAGCGCTGCCGGGTCGCCCGCACGCTTGCTCCCCATTACCGCAGGGATTTTATGCCCTGTTACCGCCCTTGCGCACTCGATAATCTCTTTAACAGAAAACCCATTGCCATTGCCCAAATTAAAGGTATTGCTATCATTTCCTTTTTGCAAATATTTCATCGCAAGGACGTGGGCATTCGCCAAATCTCTAACGTCAATATAATCACGAACGCACGTGCCGTCAGGGGTTGCGTAGTCATCACCAAAAATGGTAATCTTATCCCTTTTGCCCGTTGCAACTTGCAAAACAATAGGCACAAGGTGGGTTTCGGGGTTGTGATCCTCCCCGATGTTTTCAAAATTATTTGCCCCTGCAACGTTAAAATAACGCAGTGCAACATATTTTATTCCATACGCATTGTCACACCATTTAAGCATTTTTTCAATCGCAAGCTTTGTTTCGCCGTACGGATTTGTTGGGTTTGTTTCGCAATCTTCCATAATCGGGTTTTGGTTTGGCTCTCCATATGTTGCGGCGGTGGAGGAAAATACAAGGTTTTTAACCCCAAACTCCCGCATTGTATCAAGCAAAACCATCGCACCGCTTACGTTATTCATGTAATATTTAAGGGGGTTTTCCACACTCTCACCCACGAGGGAAAAGGCGGCAAAGTTCATCACCCCGTCTATTTTATTCTCTGTAAAAATTTTTTTGAGGATTTCCCTATCACGCACGTCCCCCTTATAGAACTTTCCGTATTTAACAGCCTCCCTATGCCCTGTTGAAAGGTTATCCACAACCACAATATCATGCCCACTGTTTTCCAGCGCAACAACTGCATGTGATCCAATGTAACCTGCGCCCCCTGCAACTAAAATCTTCATAATTAAATCCTCCTTTATCCCCTAATCTCCACAACTGTTACGCCCGTTTCCCCCTCGCCATATCTGCCAAGGCGGTATTCTATAACGCACTTGCACCCCCTTAGGTAGTCGTGCACCATTGCGCGCATTACCCCTGTGCCCTTGCCATGGATTATTGTAACGGTGTGTAGACCTGCCATTGCCGCATCGTCGATATATTTTTCAAGGGCGCTTCTGCCCTCCTCGCTATCCATTCCACGCAAATCAAGCTCCATCTTAACCGTTTTTGTGCTACGCTGTGAGTTGCTAACATATCTTGAGGCAACGCTATCCTTTTTGTCCATAACCTTTTCCTTGGTAATTCTTATGTCCTTTTCGTTGACGCTAAGCTTCATCACACCTGCAACAACTGTCATATTACCATTTTTATCAGGCAGGGTTGCAACCGTTGCGGGGCGGTTAAGATTTAAAACCATACAAGTGTCCCCAATTTTGATTGCCTGCTTTTTGTATGGGGTGTTTAGGGATTTTAGTGCGCCCTCGCTGTCCCGCATATCCACCTTTTTAAGGGTTCCTTTAATCATGGAGCGTGCGTTTGCAAGTTTGCTTTGCGTTTCTGCGTTAACTTGCTCTTTTCTCAGCGCCTCAATCTCCTCCATAACCTTTTCGCTTGCAAACCTTGCCCCCTCCACAATGCGTGATGCCTCCAGCTTTGCCTGTTTTATCGCATTTTCCCTTGTTTTTTTGTAGTGGTCTCGCTCTTTTTGGGTTTCGGTTTTTAGCCGTTCAATCTCCGCTGCATACTGCTGCGCCTTTTGCTTTTGCCGTTCCATCTCTTGCCTTTGTGTTTCCAGGTCGCTAAGGATATCTTCAAAAACCAGATGCTCCTTTTTAACTTCCTCTTTCGCCTTTTCGATTATATCAGGCGCAAGCCCCAGCTTTTGGCTTATCGCAAATGCGTTGCTCTTGCCCGGCACGCCGATTAATAGTTTATAGGTAGGGCGAAGGGTTTCCACATTGAACTCGCAGCTTGCATTTTCTATGCCCTTTGTTGTCAGTGCGTAAATTTTAAGCTCACTATAGTGGGTGGTTGCCGCAATTTTGCATCCCTCTGCCCGCATTTTATCAATTATTGCAATGGCAAGCGCCGCCCCCTCCACAGGATCTGTGCCTGCGCCCAATTCATCAAACAAAACTAATGTGTTTTCCTTTAAGTTTTCGCTTATTTTAACGATATTGGTCATATGGGAAGAGAAGGTTGATAGCGACTGCTCTATTGATTGTTCATCCCCAATATCCGCATAGATTGCATCAAACACGCCAACCTCGCTACCATTTTGCGCAGGAATGTGGAAGCCTGCACTGCCCATTGCGCAAAATAATCCAATTGTTTTAAGGGCAACCGTCTTGCCGCCCGTATTTGGCCCTGTGATTATTAATGTGTCAAATTTTTCCCCTAGATATATGTCCGTTTCCACTACCGTTTTTGGGTCTAGCAGTGGGTGGCGGG
>CAZMCJ010000108.1:2700-3921 GCA_964564795.1 uncultured Eubacteriales bacterium
TCTTAAAAAGAAAACGATAGCGATTATTTACTAAGGGATCGTTAAGGACTCTTAAGGGAAACGAATCAGGGAGTTAGTGATGGAGCCATCAATTGTCGCAAGATGTGCCATTGACTTGCCATTCAAACAGACCTCCGCTCTTATATCTGAGTTGTTCAAACTATGTTTCTCATTCACAAGGAGCTGTTTTCCCAATATCGTTAAGCTTTGGCTCCACACCCTTTATTGCACGGCTAAATGCACCCTTTGCGAACAAAAAGTCCAAGTGCACAGCCTTTGTGTAGTTGTTGATTATCGTGTTTGTGTTTTCCCCTACAAGTGCGGAAAGTTCCCGCAAAATGCGCTCAATCTCCTTCTTTTCTGCGCCCTCCAGCACCTTAAGCTCGTTGTTTGCCTCCACAACTCCCATCGGTTCCACAAAAATGGTGGCTCCACTTGATGATGTGTCGTGGATTAACCCCGGCACCTGCGACCTGTATTCCTGCTTAACAGGCACAACATAGCGCTCCCCTCGCATCGAAACAATGGGATCTTGCAAGTATTTTTGGAAAGTTTGGTTGTGGATTAGCTTGTTTAGCGTTTCACGCACCTTGGCGGAGGCATTCTTAATCTTGCGACGAATGTCCCTAAGCTCGTTACTTGCGCTGTCCGCAATCTCCTCCTCAGAAATTATTGCGTTTGATATCTGTTCCTCCAAAAATCTGTTTGGCACAAGGTCAAAAAACAGGAAGTCCACTTCCGTTTCCACCCCGTCCTCCTCCTTATATGTGCGCAAATTACGGCACATACGCATCATGTTGCCAATTTGTAGTAGCTCCTTTGGTGCCAGTGTGCTGCCAATCTCCGCACGCTTTGCAATGCTGGTAACGTCGTTAATGCGCGCCATGGGGGGCAGACCACGCCTGTCCATTATCCCCCTGATTGCGGTTGTTTGGGCAATTGCCCCCACCGCCTCTCCAAGGGTTTTGTGTGGCAAGGTTTCGTCTAGCATCCCTTTTGCCATATCGCTTTTGGCGAACTCCTTCGCCATTTCAATTATTTTGAAATACTCCAGTGTATGTAGAGATTTTTTCTCCAGCTCAATCATTTTATCCTCCTTTTAAAGAACAGCCTTTAAAAAGTCAAGTGTCTTTATCTTTTCACTAATCTTTTCTTCTATATAATCTTGCGTTAACGTGCTAAGGAGTTCCATATTCTCCTCCTCCAGCTCGAACGCAAAAA
>CAZMCJ010000109.1:0-3799 GCA_964564795.1 uncultured Eubacteriales bacterium
TTGGGGCTTTATTGGCAACCACGTGGAATTGGCGGACTTGCAATCAGGGGCGACAAGGTGGTTGCGGCGGTTGCACTACAATCACTTGGCACGGTGCCAAGAAAAATGTTTGACGGAGCAGATTCAGTTACTGTAAGTGGTAAAAGTATAAGAATTTCACCGGATGTTGCTGTGTATATCGAGAAAACTGGTAAGTTTGAAACACTTGATAGAGCAAGAGCATTGTGCGATGAGTTTGAGATTTATATAAACACAGGAGTCAAATATAACGAGGTTGTACGATATATTTTGGCAAAATAAAAACAGTATACTGATTAGGGTATTCTAGATAAAATGGTATAAACAGCAGTGATAGCAGTGATGTGCAGTTGCCGCTGTTTTTCATAACATTTGGATTAATATAATTTTGAAAACAGTTTAGGGAGTTACAATAGTTATATAAAGATTTTTACATTTGATTAAGGAGAGTGTACTTATGAATACAGCTAAGAAATATATTTGGAAGGTTCCCCTTTTTTGTGTAGTTTCAGGCATTGCAATGTTTCGTGTTGCTGTTTTTTTGTTGAGCCGTTTTGCAATAGTCACTCTTGCCGACGGAACGATTACATCAGACAATACACGTGCACTTATCGTGTATGGTGTTATATTTTTGACAACTCTGCTTATAGGTGGTCTATTTATTTTTAGAAATATGACAAAAAAAGAGATATTCTTGTCTGCCTCAATTCTAGTTGTTTTTACTCTCACAATGGTTTTAATTCAATGGGCATTTAATCTCACAACCGGTCCAAGCGCAATCTTTTTTGTTTATGTCTCTCAAATTTATGAATGGAGTACAATAGTACCTCAGCTACTCTATAAATTAAATGATAATATTTGGCTTGGTGGTGTCATCAATTCTTTTACTCCATATCTATTTATTTTATTTGGAAGAAAGAGTGCTTAGAATTAACTGTGGCAAATGAACATAAATCAAAAAGCGACCATCACTTTTAAAGTAATGGTCGCTTTTTGATATCCTTATGTGGTACAAAGAAGTGGGGTGTGATTAAATTCACACCCCACTTTGTTTACTGTTTATCCTATAATTTCGCCCTTTGCATTAAAAAGAGGGAGAGTTTCAAGGAAGATAATATCCTCCCTTTTTGCAGCATCACCCTCGGCCAGTGCCGCCATTTTGCCAACTACATTTCCACCAACAGAGTTCATAAGGTTTTCCATAGCACTAAGGGATTCGCCGGTGCTTATAACATCATCAACAATAAGCACACGTTTACCTTTTAAAAATTTAGCATCACTGCCATCAATAAAAAGGCTTTGCTCACACTGGGTCGTTATGGAGTTAACCTTTTCTTCCACAACATCATTCATATACACCTTAACACCTTTTCGTGCAACAATGTAGCGGTAACGGTTGGACAATTTTGCCATCTCATATGCAAGGGGTATTCCCTTAGCCTCTGAGGTTAGAATAACATCAAAGGGAGGTGCTTTTTTAAGCAGCTCAGTCGCGCACGCAACAGTAAGCTCTACATCGCCAAATATGATAAATGCGGCAATGTAAAAATCAGGGGCAACCTCGCACAGGGGCAGGTCACGCTTAAGACCTGCAATGTTAAGTGGGTAGTAGTTCATAATTCACCTCTAACAATTAATAAGGTAGGAAAAGCTTGATAAGGAAAAGAATTGCAAGAACAGCAGTTAGTGCAGAAATATCCTTTTGCTTTCCTGTGAAAAGCTTGATGATTGAGTAGGAGATAAGCCCAATACCTATAGCATCACCGATGTGACCTGTTGAAGGCATAACAAGCAGCATTAAAACAACAGGAACAGATTGGGAAACATCGGTAAAGTCAACGTCCTTAACGGCAGAAAGCATAAGAACACCAACATAAATAAGTGCCGCAGAAGTTGCTGCCGATGGGATAAGTGCTGCAACCGGTGCAAGGAAGATGCAAGCTAGGAATAGCAGTGCAGTTACAAGGGAGGTAAGACCAGTTCTGCCCCCTTCCTCAACGCCTGCTGCGCTTTCAATAAATGTTGTTACAGTTGAAGTGCCAAGGCAAGCACCAGACATAGTTGCAACAGAGTCGGAAAGCATAGCCTTGTTCATATCAGGCATTTCTCCAGAGGCGTCAAGCATTTTTGCTCTTGTTGCAGTGCCGATAAGGGTGCCAATTGTATCAAACATATCAACCATACAGAATGTAACAATTGTCATAACCATAGTAACTATGCCCATTTGGAAAAGAGTTGCAAAATCAAACTTAAAGAAAGTAAGCTCAAACATATCAGCAAAAGGTGGTATGAATGATGAATTTGCAAGGGAAGCAAATGGGTTACCGCCAAGTGCAAATGTGAAAGCCCAATGAACAACTGAGCCTATAAGTATACCATAAAGGATAGAGCCTTTAACATTTTTATGCGTAAGTATTGCAATTGTAAAAAGACCGATAAAAGCAACGCCAACGTTTAAAAGAATTTGTGGGTAAGCATCCCCCATAGCCGCCAAAGTAACAGAAGGTCCGTCGGTGAAGAACTTCATAATAGTGAACGCACCGTCAGCGGTGAAAACAGATGCGTTGGAGCCAAGACCGATTGTTGCAATTAAAAGACCAATACCGGCAGGGATACCAGCGCGGATTGATGTTGGAATAGCAGCTACGATTTTCTCTCTAACCTTTAGTAGTGTAAGAATTGTGAAAAGAACACCAGAGAAAAGAATTATTGCAAGACCTGCACTAAAAGCTTCCTCATATGCGATTGATTGTGCTGCTGCAATACCCCCTACAACACTTGCAAAAAAGGCATTAAGCCCCATCCCCGGTGCAAGCGCAAAAGGCTTGTTTGCATAAAGAGCCATAATCATTGTGCCAATG
Organism: uncultured Eubacteriales bacterium; assembly: GCA_964564795.1. Taxonomy (GTDB): domain Bacteria; phylum Bacillota; class Clostridia; order Oscillospirales; family RGIG577; genus CAZMCJ01. Next base: position 2,880 of record CAZMCJ010000109.1, read on the forward strand.
AATGCAGAAATTGCTGTTGCCATAAAAACTGCGTTCCATAGTTGTGGGTTGCCGTTTGATAGAATAAGTGGGTTAACGGTTAGGATATAAGCCATTGTCATAAATGTTGCTATACCCGCCATAACCTCCGTATTCACATCAGTTCCATTTTGCTTGAGCTTGAAAAATTTTTCCATGTTTTTCCCCTTCCAATTATTATGTTAAAAATAAAAATACATTCAATATTATATAACAAATTTAAACATTAATCAACAATTTATCCGAAAAACAATTTATATGAGAAAACAACAAAATTATTTAATTTTATTTAAAATGAAAGGGGTTTCTTGTTAAAGTTGTGTTGTTGGTTAAAAAGGCATAAATAAGGTAAAAATAGCTATATAAAATTAAAATAAAATACTGTATTGGTTGACATTAGAGTATAGGAGGAGTATTATTTATAATAAAAAAATATCTATTATAAACAGGAGGTTCAAAAGATGAGTGTAAGTGCTGATGATAAAAAAAGGGTTAAAGGACTAGGATTTTTAAATAACAGGGGAACAGATAACTTCTCAGCCAGAATTATAACGGAAAATGGTGTTTTAACAGCGGCACAAATAAGAAATTTAAGCGAAGTTGCAGAAAAATTCGGAAACGGAAATGTATCCTTTACCTCCAGATTAACTGTGGAAATTCCGGGAATACCATACGAGAATATTGAGAGGGTTAGGGAATATGTTAAAAAAGAGGGAATGGTAACAGGGGGCACAGGCCCAAAAGTGCGTCCCGTTGTTGCGTGCAAGGGAACTGTGTGCGTTTATGGTAATATTGATACCCAAGGGCTTGCAACAGAGATACACAAAAGATTTTTTGAAGGCTTTAGCGATGTTGTTTTGCCACACAAATTTAAGATTGCTGTTGGGGGTTGCCCAAACAAC
>CAZMCJ010000110.1:0-3732 GCA_964564795.1 uncultured Eubacteriales bacterium
AAGGGATTGAATGCTCGACTGCTTTTCTTCTTAGACGCACGCCCTCTTTCTGTGGCAGACGACCATGCTTAGAGGTTGAAATAACATACTCGCAATCATTTTTGGTGATTAATTCGAATAGGTTTGGTTCACCCTCGTATGAGTGTTTTAGTGCGTTTGTTGCAATCATATTATTGTTTAACACATTTGCTGTTTTTTGTGTTGCGTAAAGGTCAAATCCAAGCGCCTCAAAGTCTGCAGCTAGTGAAATAAGCTCTTGCTTATCGCTATCCCTAACTGTAAACAGCACTTTACCGCTCTTTTTCATCTTATGACCTGCGCCAACAAGACCCTTTAAAAGTGCTTCCTCAAATGTTTTTGCAATGCCTAAAACCTCACCGGTTGATTTCATTTCCGGCCCTAATTGTGTGTCAACATCGTGTAGCTTCTCAAACGAGAACACAGGAACCTTAACCGCAACACATTCGCCCTCTGGGTGGAGTCCTGTTCCGCATCCAATTCCCTTTAGCGTTTGACCAAGCATACACTTAAGCGCAAGTTCAACCATATTAACATTTGTTACCTTGCTGATATATGGCACTGTTCTTGAAGAACGAGGGTTAACCTCGATAACGTACACCTCATCATTATATATGACATACTGAATATTTACAAGCCCCACAACCTCTAACGCCATTGCAAGCCTATAAGTATAATCACAAATTACATCCTTGAGCCTTTGTGAAACTGTTTGGGTTGGGTAAACGGAGATGCTATCCCCCGAGTGGACGCCCGCTCTCTCCAAATGCTCCATAATGCCTGGGATTAGGATATCATTTCCATCGCAAATTGCATCAACCTCAACCTCTGTACCCATTAAGTATTTATCAATCAAAATTGGGTGCTCTTGAGTTGTTTTGTTGATTATTTCGATGTACTCTTTAATATCGTCATCATTAAATGCAATAGCCATGCCCTGACCACCCAAAACGTATGATGGTCGAACAAGAACGGGAAATCCTAAATCATTCGCTACCTTTATTCCCTCGTCAACTGTGTAAACCATCCCCCCCGCAGGACGTGGAATTGCGCATTTTTCCAACACTGCATCAAAGCGTTCTCTATCCTCTGCCGCGTCAATCATATCTGCGCTTGTGCCAAATATTTTAACACCCATCTCATGCACATAGTTTGTTAATTTTATTGCTGTTTGACCACCAAAAGCAACGATAACACCATCTGGCTTTTCTGCCTCTATTAGGTTCCTTACGTCTTCTTTTGTAAGTGGCTCAAAGTATAGCCTATCCGCTGTATCAAAATCCGTTGAAACAGTTTCAGGATTGTTGTTAACTATAATAGTTTCGTACCCTAGTTTCTTAAGCGCCCACACACAATGAACGGAAGCATAGTCAAACTCGATACCTTGACCAATTCTTATAGGGCCTGAGCCGAAAACAATAACCTTTTTGTTGTTCGATATTCTTGCCTCGCTCACGTCGTCGTAGGTTGAGTAGTAATATGGTGTTTTCGCCTCAAACTCCCCTGCGCAGGTATCCACCATTTTATATGAACAATTCCTCTTATACTTTAGTGTTTCTCCGCTTAATTGTTGGATTGTGCTGTCAAGGAAGCCTAGCTTTTTAGCCTCAATATAAGTTTCCTCGCTCAAGCTCCCCTTTGCAATCTCGTTTTCCATATCAATAAGGTTTTTATATTTGCCCAAGAACCATTTGTCAACCTTTGTAATTTCGTAAATTTCATCAAATGTGATGCCACGTCTGATAGCTTCGCAGATAACGAACATTCTCTCGTCATCAACAAGGCTAAGGCGCTTCCTAATCTCCTCTGTTGGCAGTTTTGCAAGTGCTGGTATACTCATTCTATCATACCCCAGCTCAATTCCCCTAACCGCTTTCATCATTGCACTTTCAAACGATGTGCCGATGGACATAACCTCCCCCGTTGCTTTCATTTGTGTACCCAGTGTTCTTTTTGCATACACAAACTTATCAAAAGGCCATTTGGGGAATTTAAGAACTATATAATCTATGGTAGGCTCAAAGCACGCATATGTCGTACCTGTTACTGTGTTTTCAATTTCATCTAGGTTGTAACCAACTGCAATTTTACTTGCAACCTTTGCTATTGGGTATCCGGTTGCCTTTGACGCAAGAGCTGAGGAACGTGAAACACGTGGGTTAACCTCGATTACTGCATACTCTTTGGAGTTTGGCTCAAGCGCAAATTGCACGTTACACCCACCCTCGATACCAAGGGCTGTTATGATTTTTAGCGCAGAGTTTCTAAGCATTGAGCTTTCGCCACTTGACAAAGTTTGAGTTGGAGCAACAACTATGGAGTCGCCGGTGTGTACACCAACAGGGTCCACATTTTCCATAGAGCATATTGTTATTGCGTTGCCAATTCCATCACGCATAACCTCATACTCAATTTCCTTCCAACCTGATATGCACTTTTCAACCAATATTTGGTGAACACGGCTGGCACGCAAGCCACCCTCGCCAATTTCCTTTAGCATTTCCTCATTATAGGCAATACCGCCACCTGTTCCGCCCAAAGTATAAGCAGGACGAACAATTACAGGATAGTCGATAACCTTTGCGAACTCCAGTGCGTCCTCAAGTGTTACAACAACCTTTGACGGAATGCATGGCTCCCCAATTTCTTCCATCATATCCTTGAACGCTTGTCTATCCTCCGCCTTTTTAATTGTTTCAGGGTTTGCACCTAGCAGCTTAACACCCATTTTTTCAAAAAACCCTTCGTCCGCAAGCTCCATTGCAAGGTTTAGCCCTGTCTGCCCACCTAGTGTTGGCAAAACACTGTCCGGACGCTCAATTTCCACAATTCTTTTAATAACATCAAGTGTTAGTGGCTCTATATAAATTTTATCCGCCATATTTTTGTCCGTCATAATTGTTGCAGGGTTGGAGTTTACAAGCACAACGCTGTATCCCTCCTCCTTAAGTGCTTTGCACGCTTGTGTTCCCGCATAGTCAAACTCTGCCGCCTGACCTATTATAATAGGACCCGAGCCTATAACCAAAACCTTATTTATATCACTTCTTCTTGGCATTATTTGCTACCTCCCAAACTCTTGAAAAACTCCTCAAATATATAGTGTGTTGTGTGCTCGCCCGAAAGTGTTTCCGGCTCAAATGCAACACTCTTAACCTTTTCGCTGTAATCAATTCCCTCAATGCTTTTATCGTTCAAACTAATGTAGCTTACCTTCATTCCAGCCTTAATGCTTGCCTCGTCAACTGTGTAATCATGGTTGTGGGCGGTGATGTATGTTCTGCCACCCTTTATGTTTTTAACAGGGTGATTTACGCTGTGATGACCGTATTTTAGCTTTTTGATTACAAGCCCGTTACCCTGCGCCATCATCTCGAACCCCTTGCCAATTGCAAGAATAGGAACATCAAGGCTTGCAAGCGCCGCAACCGTTGTTGCCACATTGTCACTGCCTTGACCTGTGGACACTATAATTCCATCGAGGTTCATTGCTTTTACCCCTTCAATGCTCTCAAAAGGGGATATAACGCTAACGCCAAAGCCATATTCAATGCACTTTTCAACCAGTGGTTTTTCCTTGCCAAGGTTGAATATGCCAACCATTTTTGTTCCCTCTTTAACCTTATATGTTTTTTTATCACTAACAGCTTCCAATGGGTTTTCTATCTCAAATGCTTTAATTTTTGCCATCACATTATCAATATTCAGTTCACC
>CAZMCJ010000111.1:0-3713 GCA_964564795.1 uncultured Eubacteriales bacterium
CAAGCAGTATAAAGGAGTAAATAATAATTTTTTTTACCCCAAGCTTTTCCTTGAAAAACGTACCCGCAAAGTAGGAGGAAAAAATGGAAGGGAGTGCTGTTGCCGCAGGGGCAATACCCAAAACTATGGCGTTAACCCCCATATTTTTTAAAATGGTTGAAAGAAATCCAAAAGAGCCTGAATACAAAACAAGCTGCAAAATAACTGCCAAAACGGAGTAGAAAACCAAGTCGGTGTTATGTATTAGGGAGAAAATCTTCTTAAATGTAACACCGCTTTTGCTCTCAGGCTTAATATCGGGCAAATAAAGGGAAAGTAGCAGTGCAACAATTGCACCAACACCACCGAAGATAAAGGTTGCCTCATAGCTAAGGAAGTAGGCGATAAATCCACCCGCTAAAAGCCCGGTAAGCTGACCTAAGCTGTTCATACCGTTGATTATGCCCATGCCCTTCATATGATTTTGTCCGCTGGAAAGGGAAGAATATGTGGTTATAAAAATTGCCCAAGTTGAAACAGCGAGCCCACTAAGCCCTCGGAAAATCAAAACAAGGTATGGTGCATCAAAAAAATAAAGCCCAATAGAGCTAAGAGCAGAGCATAAAAGTCCAAAAAATATGAATATTTTGCGTTTGCCCATCATATCACTTAACATACCGATTGGTATCCGCATTACAAGCTGAACAAAACCGTACGAGCTAACGATAATGCCTATTAATGTGTAGCTTGCACCAAGTCCCTCGGTATAGGGTGTCAGAATTGGAACATAGGTGTAAACCGAGAACCATAAAAGGGCTGTTATGACGCACATAAGCAGGGGATAATTTTTTGTGTTTGAGGTGTTCATCATTTCTCCAATCAAGTAAAATAGTATTGCTAATTTAAGGTTAGTTTGGTATTATTATACTATGTATAATGGCTAATAACAACAAAAAGGAGTAAAAAAATGATCAATTTTGAGTTTTACAATCCAACTAAGGTTATCTTTGGAAAAGATACCGAAAAATTGGCAGGCACAGAGATTGCGGCAATGGGGTACAAAAAAGTGCTTGTGCACTACGGAAGCGAAAGCGCAAAGAAAAGCGGACTAATTGACAGAGTGTGCGATTCCCTTAAAGCAAGCGGTGTTGAATATGTTACCCTTGGCGGTGTTCAACCAAACCCACGCCTTAAGCTAGCACGAGAAGGTCTTGAGCTTGCAAAAAAAGAGGGCGTTGAGTTTATATTGGCAGTTGGTGGCGGCTCTGTTATCGACTCATCAAAGGCTATTGCAATTGCGCTGAAGAATGATTGCGATGTTTGGGCGCCATATGCAGGGGAAATTAAGCCAACAACAAGTGCACCCGTTGGTTGTGTTCTTACTATTGCAGCGGCAGGCAGTGAGACGAGCTGGTCATCCGTTATCACAAACGACGAAAACGGGCTAAAACGTTCCTACAATCACGACGGAATAAGACCAAAGTTTGCAATTATGAACCCAGAGTTAACATATACACTACCTCCATACCAAAGTTCATGTGGTGCTGTTGATATTTTGATGCATACGATGGAGAGATACTTTACAACGGTTAAGAACGTTGACCTTACAGATAGAATTGCGGAGGGTCTTTTGGTTTCCGTTATGGAAAACGCAAAGAAGGTTCACGCAAACCCAACAGACTATGCGGCACGTGCAGAGATTATGTGGGCGGGCAGCATTTCGCATAATGGATTAACGGGAACAGGCAGAATTACAGACTTTGCTTCCCACCAAATCGAGCATGAGCTAAGCGGAATGTTTGATGTTGCACATGGTGCCGGATTAAGCGCAATATGGGCAAGCTGGGCACGCTATGTTTATAAGACTGATGTTGCACGCTTTGCGCAATACGCAGTTAGAGTTATGGGATGCGAGATGGACTTCCAAAACCCAGAGGCGACAGCACTTGAGGGAATTAAAAAGATGGAAGAATTCTACAAGAGCATAGATATGCCAACCACAATCACAGAGCTTTGTGGTAAGGTGGTAACAGAGGAAGAAATGAAAGAAATGGCGCACAAATGCTCATTCTTTGGAACAAGAAAAATTGGTAACTTTAAGGTGCTTGATGAAAACGATATGCTAAACATCTATAAAATGGCATTATAAAAATTAAAGTTTGGGGGAAAATGTGTGGAGGGTTTTGTAAAAACGATAACGGAGATTAACAATGTTTTAAATGGCTTTGCTTGGGGTCCTATTATGCTTGTGCTTTTAGTAGGAACAGGGGTATACTTTACTATTCGCACTGGGTTTATGCAGGTTTTTAAATTTAGGTTTGTAATGAAAAATACATTTATGACCATCTTTAAAAAACAGGAAAAATCCGTTAAAGAAGGAGCGATTTCACCTTTTCAGGCACTCACAACAGCACTTGCGGCAACAGTTGGAACAGGCAACATAGTTGGTGTGGCAACAGCAATTGCAACAGGTGGCCCGGGAGCGATTTTTTGGATGTGGCTTTCGGCATTCTTTGGAATGATGACAAAATATGCCGAGATTGTTCTTGCAATTAAATTTAGGGTTAAGAACCAAAAAGGAGAATACGTTGGCGGACCAATGTATTACATAGAAAGAGGCTTAAACGCAAAATGGCTTGCCATAGCTTTTTCACTCCTTGGCTTCCTAGCATGCTTTGGAATTGGTAACATGACTCAAGTAAATTCAATTGCCGGAGCAGTTAAGGATACATTTGGAATTGCCCCAATCATAACGGGTATTGTGGTTGCAATTTTGGCTACCCTTGTTATTATTGGCGGAATTAAAAGAATTGCGCTGACAACTGAAAAAATTGTACCATTTATGGCAACGTTTTACATCCTGGCATCAATTGTGGTTATCGGAATGAACTACCAAAACATACTTCCCTCATTAGCACTGATTTTTAAATGCGCATTCACACCATCGGCAGCAGTCGGTGGTTTTGCGGGTGCAGCTGTTAAGGTAGCAATACAAAAGGGTATCGCACGTGGCGTGTTCTCCAACGAGGCGGGCCTTGGATCGGCACCGATGGCGCACGCAGTTGCGGATACTAAACACCCTGTTCAACAAGGTATGTGGGGCATATTTGAGGTGTTTGTGGATACCATTATCGTGTGCACTTGCACAGCCCTTGTAATTATTACAACAGGTGCGTGGAGCAATGGGCTTGACGGTGCAGCCCTAACAATAAGTGCATTTTCTCATGGTATGTACGGCTCGGCGGGAGTTATTGTTACCATTGCAATATTCTTCTTTGCATTTAGCACACTAATCAGCTGGAGTTATTACGGCGAAAAATGCCTTGAGTATATGGTTGGATCATCAAAGTTTACAATTTACTATAAAATAGTATTTATTCTGTTTTTGATTGTTGGCTCAACTGTAAACCTAAAGCTTGTGTGGGACATTGCGGATACATTAAACGGATTTATGGCAATACCAAACTTAGTGGGTCTGCTTTTCTTATCACCCGTTGTAATAAAGCTAACAAAAGAATATTTTGCAAAACAAAAATCCGGAATGCTTAAATAGTTAGAATTAAAAAAGGCTACTGCATATGCAGTAGCCTTTTTGTTGCAAAGTTATTTGTAAAAGTTTCCAAGAGCGTCGGCACCCATAATAGCTGCGTAAACATCATCAGCAGTAACGTCAAAAGGCATATTATGAATTGTTTCGGTTGGAACGCTTGCAAGCTTTGCAACCTCCATAATTG
>CAZMCJ010000112.1:0-3671 GCA_964564795.1 uncultured Eubacteriales bacterium
TGGCAATCGCGTCCTCGTGACCCGGGAGACGCCGCGCGCTCTCGCGAAGAACCGCAAAAACATAATAAAGCTTATATATGCTGTTGACAATCCTCTTGCCACTTTGCTACCAGATATTTTCATCAAGCATGCAACCGCACCCAAAAACATTCCAAGCAAAATAGAAAAAATGGCTATTTGAACAGTAATTCCCAATCCTCTTAGAATATAAAGCCATCTATCTTCAACTATAAAATTTTGGTACATACCTTTTGCCAAGCTTGCACCTGTTTGCTGAAACCATACTCCTAGGCTTTCAAACATAACCAACCCACCTTATATATAGTGTTATGGGCGGAAAAACTTCCGCCCATTTGTGTTAACTTTAAAGTTATAACTATTTTTTAACGCTGCTTTCTCTTACAATGATAACTTGAGAAGCATTGAAGTAATCGTTGGAGAAATCAACACTTTGACGACGCTCGTCAGTTGCTGTCATACCCGCCAAAATCATATCAACCTTGCCGGACTCAAGAGCCATTATCAGGCTATCAAACGCCATATCTTCAATAACTAGCTTTCTGTCTAAATCCTTTGCAATGTTTTTTGCCATCTCAACGTCAAAACCAATTATCTTGCCACCCTCACCTTTGTACTCAAAAGGTTCGAACTCTGCATTTGTTCCCATAACAATGTTTGCACCCTTGCCTTCTTCAACAACCGGTAATGCACTAATTTCAGCCGATCCGTCAATAAAAGTGCTGTAAAGTGTATCAATTGTCCCGTCAGATATCATTCTTGCAAGTGTTTCATTAATCTTTGCAAGTAGTTCTGTGTTTCCTTTTTTAACTGCAATTGCATATGTTTCTGTTGAAAGCTCGTCATCTAGGATAACAAGACCTTCCATAGAATCAACAATTTTCTTGGCTGGCATTGCATCCAGAACAACTGCATCAATCTTACCATTTTTAAGTTCCATAGCAGCATCAACTGGTTTTTTCCATCTTGAAACTTCTGCTTTTTCAACTTCTTCGCTAACCAAAATATCTCCTGTTGTTCCTTCTTGAACACCAATCTTCTTACCTACCAAATCCTCTTTAGTGGAGATAAAAATCTCCTCCTTAGGTGAAGAGCAACCAGCAAGCATAGAAAGTGCAAGAGCTCCGCAAAGAAGACCTGCCATTATTTTTTTAACCATTTCTTTTTCCTCCAAAAACTTTTGTATTATTTTTTAAATTATAACACAAGTACTTTTAATTAGCAATATATTTGTGTATAAATTCACATTTTTATGTAATTTTATACAATCATTTAACTATTGGGACTTCTGTTGGGTAATTTCCACTAAAACAAGCATCACAAAAACCACCATTTAAGTTAGGCACAATATCACCTAGCTTATCAAGGCTGAGGAAACCAAGGCTATCCGCACCTATTAGCTTTCTAATTTGTTCCTGCGAATTATGACATGCAACCAGATTTTTTCTCGAGGAGATATCCGTTCCATAGAAGCAAGGCCACAAGAATGGTGGCGAGCTAACCCGAACGTGCACCTCTTTTGCACCCGCCATTTTAAGTAGGTTAACAATATGCCCGCACGTTGTTCCCCTAACAATGGAGTCGTCAATCATTACAACCCTTTTACCATCAACAACAGCTTTAATTGGGTTTAGCTTAATTCTAACAGCCGCTTCTCGTTGGCTTTGTTTTGGCTGAATGAATGTTCTTCCAATGTATCTATTTTTTATAAGTCCGTCCGCAATAGGTATACCCGACTCACGTGAAAAACCAACTGCTGCACACAATCCGCTATCCGGAACACCGATAACTATATCTGCATCAACAGGGTGTTCTTTCGCCAAAATCTTGCCCGCCTCAACACGTGCTTCATAAACGCTTTGACCCTCAATAATGCTATCAGGACGTGCAAAGTAAATATGCTCAAATATGCACATTTTAGATGCCTTGCCACAATTATCCTTAAGGCTTCTTACTCCACCACGATCAACAATAACAACCTCACCAGGTTCAATATCTCTAACATATTCGGCACCAACTGCATCAAGAGCGCACGTTTCTGATGCAAATACAATGCTTTGTCCAATGCTGCCCATAACAAGTGGGCGCATACCAAGTGGGTCACGTGCTGCAATTAGTTTTTCAGGGCTCATTATCACAAGGGAGAAAGAACCTTTTATAACGTTGCAAGCATCAACTATTGCTTCTTCTATACAAGTGTTTTTTATTCTTGCCCTTGCAAGTGCGTATGCAATAACCTCGGAATCGGTTGTTGATTGGAAAATTGCACCTGTTTTCTCGTATTCTTTGCGCAGTTCATCCGCATTGACAATGTTACCATTGTGTGCAATAACAAGCGTGCCTTTGATGTAACGGCTAACAAGTGGTTGCGTGTTTTCCCATCTACTCTCTCCCGTTGTGGAGTATCTAACGTGCCCAACACCTATGTTACCCTTTAGACCCTCCAAAACCTCTCCATTAAATTGGTCTGTTACAAGCCCCATTCCTTTTTTGTATGTAATTTCGCGGTTATTGTTAACAACTATACCGCAGCTTTCCTGACCACGATGTTGCAAAGCATAAAGCCCGTAATAAATCATATCCGCACAGTCGTGACCATATTTATCATAAATTCCAAAAACGCCACATTCTTCTCCTGGCTTATCATCAAGGGAAAAGGCATTATTATTCAAGCACACAGACAAATCCTCCACTTTATTATTTTAACCCAAGTCTTTTAAACATCTCTTCATATGCTTCCTCAACGCCACCCATATCACGTCTAAAACGGTCTTTATCAAGCTTTTCCTTAGTATCCTTGTCCCATAATCTGCAAGTGTCGGGGGATATTTCGTCCGCCAGCAAAATTTCATCGTGAAACCTTCCAAACTCAAGCTTAAAATCAACCAAAATAACATTTATGCTGTCGAAGTATGCCTTCATAACCTCGTTAACTTTAAACGCCATAGACTTGATTGTTTCAATCTCCTCTTTTGTTGCAAGGTTTAGGGCAAGTGCATGGTAGTCATTGATAAGTGGGTCACCAAGTGCATCATCTTTATAGCTAAACTCAATAGTAGGGTTAGCAAGAAGTGTGCCTTCCTCAACACCATATTTTTTGGAAAAGCTACCCGCCGCAATATTTCTAATAATAACCTCCAAAGGTACAATGGAAACCTTTTTAACTGCTGTTTCCCTATCGTTTAGTTCCTCAACCAAGTGAGTTTTAACACCATTTTTCTCCATAATTTCAAACATAAAATTGCTCATTTTGTTGTTGATAACACCCTTGCCAACAATTGTTCCCTTTTTCTCGCCGTTAAACGCTGTTGCATCGTCTTTGTAAGACACAATAACAACATCTTTATCCTGCGTTTCATAAACCCTTTTTGCCTTGCCCTCATAAAGTTGTGTTCCTTTGGTCATTAATATCTCTCCTATCATATAATAGTTGTCCATCACTTATATTATAATGTAAATTCTTTACAATTGCAGTACCTTTTAACTTAAAATGTGTAGAATTTTCATATGCACTATTGCATATTTTTGGTGTTTTTATTTAATATTATCCAAGCAATTAAAAAAGAGTGCACCTACCGTGGTGCACTCTAGTATTATTTATTATTTCATTGCCTCTTCAATTGCAACCGCAACCGCAACTGATGCGCCAACCA
>CAZMCJ010000113.1:0-3649 GCA_964564795.1 uncultured Eubacteriales bacterium
GTTGCAAGGTTTTTGGTTTCCCTTTCCTCCAAGCACGAGTATTTGGAAACGCAAGTGGTTGTGGAGGTTGAGGGGGAGAACTTTAAAAATAAAGGAAAAAAGGTAACAAAAGAGGGGTGGAAGTACATTGAGCGCATCGCCCTTTCACCCGTTTATGATGTTAAGGAAAGCGGCGACGTAATCATTAAAATCGATGGGCTGGGGGAAAAGGTAACAGCGCAAAATGTGGAAATTGTAGAGAAGCAAACAACACCGCCAAAGCCATATACGGAGGCAACGCTCCTCTCTGCAATGGAGAACATAGGCAGGACAATGGAGGACGAGCTTAAGGAGTTTATGAAGGCGGGACTAGGCACGCCGGCAACAAGGGCGGCTACTATTGAAAAGCTGCTTGCATGCAAATATATCGAGCGAAAGGGCAAAAACCTAATCCCTACCGACATTGGCAGCGAGCTAATCGACGTTGTGCCTGAGGAAATAAAAAGCCCAACCCTAACAGGTAACTGGGAGGAAAAGCTGGAGGAAATAAAGAAGGGCAACCTTGATAATGCCGAATTTGAAAAGGACGTAAGCGCATATATTAAAGAGGTTGTAGAGAAGATTAGGGGAAATAACAGCGACTTTCGAATTTCCACATCAAGGGGGGATAATTCCCCAATTGCAAAATGCCCTCGGTGTGGCAGAGCTGTGCATGAGTTTGTAAAAAGCTATTCGTGCGTGGGATATAAGGAAGAACCAAAGTGCGATTTTTCCCTGTGGAAGGACAACGCTTTCCTTAAAAAAGCGGGAAAAAAGTTTACAAGGGAAATTGCGGCGGCACTAATTACTGATGGAAACGTGGTTGTAGACAACCTAAAATCCCAAAAAACAGCAAAAATATATAAGGCAAGACTTGTTTTAAAGGACACAGGAAGTGGATTTGCAAATTTTGACATTAAATTTCATTAATAGTAAAATAGCACAACCTCTACATTGTTTCTTTATTAACAATGTAGAGGTTATATTTTTAAAAATATAATGCTTTATAAAAATAATTGACGTATAATTAAGAAAATAAAATAAACTAAAGATTATTTTCCGAGGTGAATTTTTCTGTGTCTTTTAAATAAGCACCAGAAAGATGCTGCATAAGAGGTAGCGCTGTCATGTACGAAATCCGTATATAATAGCGTTTTTTTGCTTTTATATGTGGATGTCTTTCAGGTGCTTATTTTATTTTTAGAAAATTTATTAAGGAGGTCTATCTATGAGTAAGTATGTAGGCAAAGGAGTTGGCAGAGTTGATGCCTTGCTAAAGAGCCAGGGCAAGGCGGTATACGCAGGTGACCACTACGAGGAAAATATGTTGTTTATCCATGTGGTAAGAAGCCCACATGGGCATGCAAATATTAAAAAGATTGACGTTTCAAAAGTGCCGTCTGATATTGTTGCGATAACGGGACACGATTTGCCGGTTAACATCGTAACCTATATGGTTGACGACCAACAGGTGCTGGCAACGGACAAAGTGCGCTTTTTTGGCGAGCCTTTAGTACTTTTGGCGGCGGATACCCTTGAGCGGGCAAAAGAGGGTGCGGCTTATGTTGATATTGAGTATGAGGAGTTAAAGAGCTGCACAAACGCAAAAGAGGCACTAATGCCGGGCGCTCCCCTAATCCACGAGGGTGGAAACCTAATGATGCCATTTATATTTGATCGTGGCGATGTTGCAAGCGCCTTCCAAAATGCTGACCTGATAATAGAAGAAGACTTTGAACTGCCGACGCAAGAGCATATTTATATGGAGCCGGAGGCGGCATTCTCCCGATATAATGGGGATGTTTTGGAAACTTATGTGTCCACCCAAAACGTATTTTTGGATAAGAGGGGCATTGTTAGAACGTTAAATCTACCAAAGGACAAGGTGGAGGTTATTGCAAAGGCAGTTGGGGGTGCATTTGGCGGCAAGGCTGGGCATATTATTCAGTCCTTCCCTGCCATCGTAACGTGGAAAACAAAACGCCCATCAAAGCTGATTTGCTCAAGGCGGGAGTCCATTGCGGGTAGCTTTAAGCGCCACGCAGGGCAAGTGCATATCAAGTTTGCGTTCAACAAAAAGGGTGAGATGCTTGCCTTTGAGTCTGATATGTTTTTGGACACAGGGGCATACACCTCCTACGGTCCTGCGGTTTTGGGTATGATGAGTGAGCATATGCCAGGCCCATACAAAGTTGCAAATGTTAAGCTTAATAATATGTTGTGCTACACAAACAGGGCGCCAGCCTCAGCAATGCGTGGTTTTGGTGCACCACAAGCGGCATATATGATGGAAACAATAATGAACAAGGCGGCAAGAAAGCTAGGGCTTGACCTTGTGGATATCCGACTTATAAATGCGCTGGAAACAGGGGATATTAACTGCCTTGGAGAAACTATGGAGTTTAGTGTGGGGCTTAAAGAGGCTCTTAAAATCGTTAAAAACTCTGACCTTTGGAAGGAGAGGGAAACAAATAAAGACCCACTTATCGGCTACGGTATTGCAGCAGGTCATATAGGGGTTGGAATGGGCAGGAACTGCCACGATATGGCAAAGGTGGATATTTTGCAGTACGAGGAAGGCAAATATCGCATTTACTGTGGCACAGTTGATATGGGGCAAGGCAGCATAACAGGGCTTACCCAAATTGCGGCGGAATATTTGGACGTACCAATGGAAAATGTGGAGATGGTGATGTCGGACACCAGCCTAACATACGATTGCAACGACACAGTTGCCTCCCGCTCGGCATACATTGGGGGCAATGCAATTATTGCGGCGGTAGATAACTTTAGGAAAAACCCTTGCATTGGGGTTAGAGTAAGCGGCGAGGCTTACTACCCGGAGAGCAAGGTTGACCTTAACTTAATAGGATTGCCACACAGTATGTTTGCCTTTATGGCGCAAGCGGCAAAGGTAAAAATTGATGCGGTGACAGGCAAAATCACAGTTTTGGAGGTTTTTGGCGCAACAGAGGCGGGCAGAATATTGAACCCTGTTGCGGTTGAGGGGCAAATCTGCGGTGGAATTTTAATGTCTATGGGCTATGCATTAACAGAGGAACTTAACTATGTGGATGGAAAGCCGGTTGAGAACACAATGTCTAAATACATCGTTGCGACCTCACTTGATATGCCGAAAATGAGCTCCGTTAATGTGGAAAGCTACGAAAAAACAGGACCGTATGGCGTTAAAGGTGTTGGCGAGATTGCAACGGTTGCCATAACCCCTGCAATTGCGGATGCAGTTAAGAGCATTGTTGATATTGACGTTAACAAAATCCCGCTAAATGCTGAGGCAGTTTTGGACGCATTGGCAAAAAATAAATTAAAGGAGGATTATATATGAGCTTTACAGTAGAAACACCAAAAACACTTTCAGAGTGCAAGGAAATGCTTAAAAGTGGTGATAAAAGAATACTCTCAGGCGGGACGGATTTTATGGTTTTGGTTGCGGAGGGTAGTTTTAAACCAACTAAGGTTGTAAACATTTCAGATATTGACGATATAAAGAATATTACAATAGAGGGGGACTACATAAAAATAGGTGCATCGGTAACCTTCGCACAATTATTGGAGTTTAAGAGTTTTACAAAAGCGCACAATGCACTATTGGAGGCTGCACTTAAAACAG
>CAZMCJ010000114.1:0-1724 GCA_964564795.1 uncultured Eubacteriales bacterium
AAAACAAAAATTTTCTGAGTACTATTACAAAAATTTTATTGATTTACCAAATGTCTATGGAGTTTTAGTGGACGAGGAGGCTGGAATTGCCTCGTGCGTTGACATTATGGTGTCACGTGGGCGCAAAAATATTGCTTTTGTTAAAGATGCAACAACGGTAAGCGCTCATAAAAAGGAAAGTGGATACAAGAAGGGGATGGAGCGCAACGGGCTAAAAAATCTTATTATTGGCCACACCGATAACTCATTTAGTGGAGGATATGCAATTGCGGTGGAGCTTATTAAAAAACACCCACAGATTGATGGAATGGTGTTTAGCGAGGATATAACAGCGGTTGGTGCAATGCGTGCCATTTTTGATGTTGGGCTAAAATGTCCAAGGGATGTTTCGGTAACGGGACTTAACAACTCCGTTTTTAGTGAGATTTCCTACCCTAAGCTAACATCTGTTGATAACAAATTAGCGCAAACTGGGCAAGCTGCTGCAACAATTTTAACACAAGTGTTAGCAGGCAACGAGCAACCTAGGAAGAAAGTTTTTTTCTCTGATGTTATAGTACGAGAAAGCCTTTAAAATATAAAAAAATGTGTCGCTGCAAATATGGGAAAAAATGTAAAAACAACTTTACTTTAAAGGAAAATAATGTTAACATATTTTTATAATAAAAGGTTATAAGGAGTGAACAGAGTGGTTGGAGCAAAGTTTAAGCAGGTTAGGCTTGCACATAATTTAACTCAAAAGGAATTTGCCAAAATTCTTTGTGTTTCCACTAGCTGTATTGGTATGTATGAGCATGATAAGAGAATGCCAAGCAAAGATATTATTAAAATTTTTTGTGATAAATTTGGTTATTCGTTGGACGAGTTGTTGGCAGGACCACTGAATGAAGATGCAGAGCTTAGTATTGACGAAGTAATTGAGAATATGAAGAAAATATTGGTAAGCCAAAAGGGGCTTATGTTTGATGGTGTGTTGATTACCGATAATGAAGAAATTGAAATGATTTTTGAGGCTATGCGGGTTGGTAAGAAAAGGGTGTTGGGTATCAATGTGTAACTGGGGGAAATAAAATGCAATATATTAAGGATATAGTGGATAAAATGGTGAAAAAATATAAGACATCATCGCCATATGAGTTGTGTGATTTTCTTAACATTATTGTTGTAATAACCAGGTTGCCACAAAATATTCGGGGGTTTTGCCAACAGCTTTATGGAAAAAATGTTATCTACATAAATTCTGAGTTGGATGACGAGCAACAAAAAATCGTATGTGCGCATGAATTGGGGCATGTGGTTTTGCATCAAGGGTGTAATTACTTTCTTTTGGCAAGTGCCACACATTATTGTATGAGCAAATATGAGCGTCAGGCAGATTGTTTCTGTACTCATCTTACTTTAAGTGGATATGATATTGACGAATTGTCGGAATATACGTGGGAGGAAATTGGAAGATTAACTGGTTTAAACGAACGAGTAGTGGAATAAAAAAGCTGTTGCACCATAAAGGCAACAGCTTTTTTTACTGCATAATTAGAATGTAAAAACGGTGGTAAATGCGGTATTTTGCTTAGAAAGATTATCCCCTCGCACAAAAATCTTATTTTCATCATACCCCTTTTGCAAACAAAAATTATCACCCGTTGTAAGCTCTTTGGAAAAGTAAATCTCCATCTTTTTAAGGTTTCGCAAACGCTCGCACTCCTGGGGCGAAAGGGCATCAT
>CAZMCJ010000114.1:1734-2885 GCA_964564795.1 uncultured Eubacteriales bacterium
TATTTACAGTTGTTTACGTGGCCTAGCGCATCAATGTAGCTGTTTTGAACTCGAACATCCATTTCATTGTTGAACAAAATATTTGCCTTTAGGTTTGGGCTTGCCTCAACAAGTAATATGTTTGTTTCCTCACCAATAGGGAAGGGCAGCTCTTTTTTGCGATAGATGGCGCGCTCCACAGTATCAAGAAGGACAGAGTAGGAGGCACCCTTGAACATCACCTCGCCACATTCATTCTTGAACACAAACTCACGGCGGAAAAAAGGCCCTTTGCGAGAGGCATGCCATGTGCTGCCACTAAGCAACATTGTTGAGGTAATTGGTATTTCAATCTCAACGGTAAAGGAGGTTAACACCCACGCAAGATTAAACTCAGAGGTTGTATCAACATTAAGCCCTAAATGTGCTAGGTGCTGATCTGCAATATTATTTAATAAAATTTGGTAAGATGATGGTTTTAGTGTGCCATTTTGATCAAGGTGAGAGACACCAATTAAAACATCATACTTAAATTCCAGCTCTTCTTTCATAGTTCTCCTTTATTTGGATAACAAAAAGGGACACCCGGTTACGAGCGCCCTTTAGTATTTGTTTTATAGAATATTTCCATTTTCGTCAAATGGCAAGTATTCAGGCTCGCTTTCAATGACTAGATTAGGATTGTTCTTTGCTTCCTCATAGTAGCTTTCAGAAAGCATAATATGCTCAATGTGCAAGCTGTTTGGAATTCTAACAACACGTGGGTTGGATTTATCAATTTCGATACAAGTTCTAATAAGAATTTGGAAAACCTCTTTATCACTCTTCATAACGCAAGGAACCTTAGCACCATCCAAAACGGTACATGTAATTGCGTTAGGGTACATAAGCTCAAATTTCATCTCCTCAAACACACGTCTTGTTGTTGCGTGGCTCATACCAACGCCAAGAGCGTTACCATGAGTTTCCTCGCTAAGGCCTAGAACACCAACACGTTGGGACTTGATGCCACCACTTGCATATGGTGTGCAGAATGTGCCGGTAATGTTAGGGTCCATACCGTCTCCGCTAAAGTTTTTGCCGATTCTGTCAACAATAAGAACATCGCACTCGTTAACAAGGATAGAAGGCATATAAGTGTAAGCCTCTTTAAGAAGAGCTGGCTCTTTTTC
>CAZMCJ010000114.1:2895-3579 GCA_964564795.1 uncultured Eubacteriales bacterium
TCGTCGTATGCGTTCTCAATAGTTGGAACAGCAAACAAAACTTTGGAGTTTGCAATTATAGCCTTACCAAACATAGGCACATATTTAGCCATATTTTTAAAGCCGGCTTCGTGGCAAACCTCAGCCCCTTGTTGCTTTGCAAGGCCAATTGCCAACATCTTCATACAGCCGCTTTCGAATGGTCCACGGAATGCAGTGTGTGGCTTGATTCTGCAAGAGATGATAATTCCGTCAGCCTCGTTTGCATGCTTATCAATTAAAACATCTTTTCCATCTTCGGTCACACCAATTTTAACAACTTCCATAGAGGAAATTACAGGGCAACCACAAAATTCTTCAGTTACATTGTAGCCGGTTAGGATTTCCTTTTGCCCTTCAGCGGTTGCGCCACCATGGCTACCCATTGCAGGAACGATAAAAGGGAACGCACCTTTAGACTTAACAAAATCAGCAATAGCTTTTGTTGTTACCGCAACGTTTGCAACACCACGAGAACCAGCAGTAATAGCAATGCGCATACCTGGCTTGATTTGAGAAGAAAACTTATCTTCCTTAAGAAGGTCAAAAACAATAGCAGGGATTTCCTCTGCTGTAATGATAGGGCGTGGAAAAACCTGTTTAACCTTGAACATTTTTGGGATGTAAACATCTTTTACTAGATTTGATACTACTCCGCTCATTTTT
>CAZMCJ010000115.1:0-3544 GCA_964564795.1 uncultured Eubacteriales bacterium
CATTAACAACTATTTCCTCGGGAATAGTTATAGTTATTGGTTTTTTCTTTCTTTTAAACTTTGATTTTAGCTTTTCTGACATTCTATCAAGATAAATATATAGAACAGGCACAACAACCAGTGTTAAAATTGTGGAGGAAATCAGCCCGCCCGCAACAACGTATCCAATTCCTTTTTCCATCTCTGCGCCTTGTGCGTTGCTAAACATTAGCGGAACAAGTGCCAAAATGGTTGTTAGCGCCGTCATAAGAATTGGGCGTAAACGAGTTGGCCCTGCTCTAAGTATTGCCTCTTCAACCGATAGACCCTCACGTTTTCTAAGAATGTTTATATAGTCAACAAGCACGATTGCGTTGTTAACAACAATACCAACGAGCATTACAAAACCGATGGCAGCAGGAACGGATAAAGGCTCACCGGTTATAAATAGTAAGAACAACGAGCCTGTTATTGCCATTGGCATTGTAAACATAATGATAAACGGGTATATAAGTGACTCGAACTGAGCCGCCATAACCATATAAACAAGCAGCACAGCCATAACAATTATAAGGATTAGTGAGTTAAATGCATCTGTCATCATCTCAATCTGCCCGCCGGCGCTTATTGAATAACCAGTTGGAAGGTTGATGGAAGAAGTGATTTTATCAATATCCTTATTTACACTACCAATATCTCGATTGTAAACCTCACTTGTAATACTGATAAAGCGCTCTTGGTTTTGGCGCTGTATTTGGACTGGGGAGTCAATAATTTCAATATCCGCAAGGCTGCCTAGGGAAACATAGCTACCATATGGGGATTTGATGTTGATTGAGCTTAGCGCATTGTAGTCATTAATGTTCACACCTGGGTAGGTTAAGCGAATATCAATTGTTTTGCCATCTTGCTTTAGGGTTGTTGCAACCTTACCGCTAATTGAAGTTCTGATGTTTGCGGCAACTTGGGAGCCAATAAGGCCAAAGCTACTTGCCTTTTCACGGTTAACCTTTATAGAAATCTCTTTAGAGGTTTCAGAAAGGGAGGATTTAACCTCGCGTGTACCCTCCACCATTTTAATTTGGCGGACAAGCTCATCTGATATTGTCTTTAGCATATCCATCTCAGGGCCGGAAACGTTAAATGTAATTCCGGCAGAGCCGAAGGAAGAGCCGCCCATTATAGAGCTGGCGGACGAAACACTAACCTCGGCGCCCGGAATTTTGCGGGTTTCTTTCCTAACAATATCCGCAATGTCGTCCGTTGAAAGGGAGCGTTTAGTTTTATCAACAAACATGCACACCATAGATGCGGTTGAGTTGCCCTTTTGAAACTGCACCTGAACCTCTTTTGTTTCGGGCAAGCTAAGAAGATACTGCTCTACTTGTGCTGCCGTTTCGTTTGTTACCTCAAGGGAGCTGCCAAGTGGAGTCTTTACCGATATATTAAGCGTTCCTTCGTCAGATGCGGGAATAAGCTCCATTCCGATAAAAGGAATTAGGCATAGTGAGAGAACAAACACTGCCATAGCGAATGCTAGGGTGCGTTTTCTGCACCTTATTGCAACAACAAGCGCCTTGCGGTAAATGTTGTTTAGGTTGTTTATGGCACTATCCCACACGGCAATAAACTTGTTCAAAAAGTCAAGCTTTGGCGGCGCCTTCATTATGTCAACCTTGCGAACAAGGTGGGCACACATTGAAGGTACGATAGTGATAGCAACAACGAGGGAGGCAAAAAGTGAGAATGCAACGCTAAGCGCCATATCCTTAAATATACTCATTATAAGTCCGCTTGAAAAAATAATAGGCAGAAATACAACGATTGTGGTTAAGGTAGATGCAACAACCGCACTGCGAATTTCCTTTGTTCCGTCAATTGATGCATCAATTCTTTTGTAGCCTTCCTCAATACGGTAGCGGTAGATACTCTCAATTACAACAATGGAGTTATCCACAAGCATACCAATACCAAGAGCAAGCCCGCCTAGGGAAATCATATTAAGGGTGGTGCCCGAGAAGTATAGTAAAACAAAGGTGGAAATAACGGAAATTGGGATAGAAACCGCAATAACCAAAGCAAGACCCATGTTTTTAAGGAATATTAGAAGAATTAAAACAGCAAGGATTGCACCGAAAACAAGGTTTTTGGTAACACCGTTAATTGCCATTTCAATAAATTGCGCTTGGTCTTGAATTATTTTAGCACCAATGCCCTCATAGTCATCGGTGATTTTTTCAAGCTCTTTTCGTATATTTCTAACAGAATCAACCGTATTTGCATCACTAGATTTGCTTATAGAAAGCAGGATACAATTTTCGCCATTAACACGGCTTATTGTTGTTAGGTCTTTTTCTGATTCTTTAATAGTAGAAATATCTCCCAAACGAACAACGGCTCCAGTGGATAAAGTAATTGGGATATTTTTAAGTTCATCAATGTTTTGGAGCTGCATTTTGCTGCTTATATTAAGGGTTTTATCGCCATAAGAAACAGAACCGCCGGACTGATTGTTATTCTCTGCGGCAATTATTTGAGCAATCTGGTTCATATCAAGGCCTAGGCCCTCAAGACGCTCGGTATCAATTTCCACAACAATTTCTTGCTCACTGCCACCATAGGTATCGATAGAGGCAACGCCCTTTAAACTTTCAATTCGTGATTCTATTTTATCTTCAACAAAAGCTTTAAGTTCATTATCATTTAAATGGTCAGAGGTTATGGTAACCGCAGCAACAGGGATGGAGTTCATATCCATCTTCATAACCATTGGGTTTCCTACTTCAGAAGGGAGCATTCCCTTAACCATATCGATACGTTCTCGCAGCCAAAGGCTTGCGTTATCCATATTTGTGTTATCTACAAATTGAACAATTATAATAGATTGACCTTCGTTTGAGATAGAGCTGATTGTTTTAACGTTTTCAACGTTTGCAACAGCGCCCTCAAGATTTTTCGTAACAATGTTTTCCACCTCGTATGGGCCTGCACCTTTGTATTCAGTAATAACAAGGGCAACCGGAATATCCATTTTAGGCATCAAATCAAGGTTCATTTGTGAGAGTGAAACACCGCCTAACAGTAAAACTATTAAAACACACATCAATAGTGCGATAGGCCTTTTAATAGAAAGTTTTGTTAAATCCATATTATTTTCCTTTCAAAGCCTAATTATTTTCTGTTACTAAGCTGCCATCTGTCAAAAACTCTTGACCTTTAATAACAACTTTTTCATTTTCCGATATTCCGTCCACTATTTCAATGGAGTCCTCATTCCTTATACCGGTTGTAACCAAACGTTTAACAGCACGATTTTCCTCTGATACAACATAAACAAAAACCTCGTTATCCTTTTCAATCACTGCATTTAGTGGCAGGGATAAGGTATCCTCTTTCTTTTCAAGAACAAGGCGAACGTTTGCAAACATACCGGGCTTTATTTTGTGGTCAGGGTTATCAATATAAAGCTCAACAGGGAATAGTAGCGTTTTAGGGTCTGCAACGGGTGCAACTTTTGTTATTGTGCCGCTAAATTCTGCTCCATCAAGGGCAGATATGTAAACGT
>CAZMCJ010000116.1:0-3535 GCA_964564795.1 uncultured Eubacteriales bacterium
ATTGTTAATCATAACAGAAACAGGGGTGGTTGTACGCAAATCAACATCACCTTCCAATCCTGTTAGCGGATCCACAAAAGTTGCCTTCTTTGGCGGCTCCGGGGTTGGGGGGGTGGTGGGGGTGGGGGTAAGGGTTTGAGCTTCTGGTGGTTTGGGCGGTGGAGAAGGGGGTGCTTTAGAACAACCGCATAAGCATAACATTAAAATTAATAAATATGTAAGTTTTTTCATTTGATTTTTTCTCTTTTCCTGTTATTTTTAACACTATTTATTTATTATAATAACTTTTTTACAAAAATACAATATTATCAACATTAATTTCTTGACTTTTTTGTAAAAAATAGATAAAATATAATATGTGAAAGTAGTGTTAATTATAACTTAATAATACTAAAAATGAAAAAATATGAATGTAGGAGGTGCTTTTTATTAATTTTACAATTTGGGAAATTGCAGTTTTAGTTGTTGCTATTATTATTGCCTTTATTCTAGGCGTTTTTTATAGAAAAAAAGTTGGTGAAGCAACTATTGGAAGTGCAGAAACAGAAGCTATTAGGCTTGTTAACGACGCCATCAAAACCGTCGAAAACAAAAAACGTGAGTCCATTTTGGAGGCTAAGGAAGAAATCCACAAGATGAAAACCGAAGTTGAAGCTGAGCAAAAAGAACGCCGCAACGAAATAACCCGCTTGGAGCGTAGACTGCAACAAAAAGAGGAGTCTATGGACAAAAAGGTTGAGGCTCTTGAACAAAAGGATGAACAACTTAACACAAAAATAAAAGAAACTGAGTCGCTTAACAAAGACATCGCTCAAATTAAAGAAGATGAGCTTGCTAAGCTTGAAAGCATCTCAGGACTAACCGTTAGCGATGCTAAGGATTATCTACTTTCCACAATTGAAGCTGAAGTTAAACACGAAACTGCGGTACGCATACGCGAGTTTGAGGCAAGATTTAAAGATGATGCGAACACAAAGGCAAAAGAAATTCTTTCGCTTGCTATCTCACGCTGTGCAACTGACCACGTTTCGGAGGCAACCGTTTCTGTGGTTCCCCTTCCAAACGACGAGATGAAGGGCAGAATCATCGGCAGAGAGGGCAGGAACATAAGAACTCTTGAAACTCTAACAGGTGTTGACCTTATAATTGATGACACACCGGAGGCAATCACCCTTTCATCTTTCGACCCTGTGCGTCGTGAAATTGCCCGTCAATCCCTTGAAAAGCTTATAACAGACGGACGAATCCACCCTGCAAGGATTGAGGAGATGGTTGAAAAGAGCAAAAAAGAGGTTGAGGCTACAATGAAATCAGAGGCAGAGCGTGCATGCTTTGAAACTGGAATTCATGCCATACACCCTGAAATTATGAAGCTGCTTGGAAGACTTCGCTTTAGAACAAGCTACGGCCAAAACGTGCTTGACCACGCTATCGAGGTTTCCCACCTTACAGGTCTTTTGGCGGCAGAGCTTGGGCTTAACATAATGGGTGCTAAGCGTGCGGGATTACTGCACGATATTGGCAAGGCGGCTGACCACGAAATGGAAGGCTCCCACGTTATGATTGGCGTTGAGCTTGCAAAG
This sequence comes from uncultured Eubacteriales bacterium, assembly GCA_964564795.1. Classification (GTDB taxonomy): domain Bacteria; phylum Bacillota; class Clostridia; order Oscillospirales; family RGIG577; genus CAZMCJ01. Next base: position 1,584 of record CAZMCJ010000116.1, read on the forward strand.
AAATACCGCGAAAACGCTGAAACCATCAACTCCATCGCCGCACACCATGGCGATGTTGACCCTGAAACACCAATTGCCTTCCTTGTTAAAGCGGCTGATGCAATCTCCGCTGCTCGTCCCGGCGCACGCCGTGAGCCATTGGAGAGCTACATCAAGCGTCTTGAGCGTCTTGAGGGAATTGCGAATTCATTCGAAGGTGTTGAAAAATCATTTGCGATTCAAGCAGGCCGTGAGATTCGCATTATGGTTAACCCAACTAACGTTTCAGACGATGAGCTTGTGCTACTCACTCGTAATATTTGTAAAAAGATTGAGGACGAACTTCAATACCCTGGTCAAATCAAGGTTCATGCTGTTCGTGAAACAAAAATTATTGACTACGCAAAATAAAACATTCAAGGGCGGAAAAGTTTTTTCCGCCCTGTTTTTTTAAAGAAATGGAGGGTATTTTATGAAAGTGCTTGCAATTGGCGACGTTATCGCCCAATCTGGGTGTGATTTCATCCGCAAAAACTTAAGCCAAATTAAAAAAGAAAATAATATTGATTTATGTATTATAAATGGCGAAAACTCCGCTACTGGCAATGGGATTTCTAAAAATAGCGCAGAGGGGTTGCTTAGCTACGGCGCTGATATCTTGACAACGGGCAACCACGTTTACCATAGGCGGGACGCATATGATTTTTTGGACAGCTGTAGTGAGGTTATTCGCCCATATAATTTTTACGGTGCGAACCCCGGGCGAGGTTATGCGGTTTTTAACTGTCAGGGGTATGACGTTGTTGTTGCCAACCTTATTGGGCGGGTTTATTTGGACGGGGGTGACAACCCATTTTTAGCTGCGGATAAACTGCTTAAAGAGGTTTCCCTCATTAGTAAAACCATTATTATTGATTTCCATGCCGAAGCAACAAGCGAGAAGATTGCTATGGCGCACTATTTGGACGGGCGGGCAAGCCTTCTTTTTGGCACCCATACCCACGTGCAAACAGCGGACGAGATGATTTTTCCCAAGGGGCTTGGATACATCACTGACCTTGGTATGACGGGTCCAAAGCTTTCCATTTTGGGCCTTGATGCCAAAAATATTGTGGAGCGGTTTGTAACCGGAATGCCCGCTCGGTTTGAAAATAGCCAGAATGATGTTGTGCTAAACGGAATTATTGCGGATATTGATTTGCAAACAGGGAAAACTGTTAAAATTGAGCGCATCGTGGTGTAGTAAAAAGTTAAACCTCTTTATTCTCTGGGCATGAATAAATCCAAACAAAACAAAAAGGCTAGGGATTACTGGTTAGAACCATAAAAAATGGACACTGAATAACAAAACCTCCAATCGTAGAATAGAAGTACTACAACTGGAGGTTTTGTTATGTCTGAAAGAAAAGGAATGAATTACTAGGGAGAAAGTATAAAAGAACAAATACGGCAGGTATATAATTAGGCGCAACTTTAAAGCAGATCGACCAATTAGGAAATGGGTAACTGACATTTAATATATTGCTACATATAAGGGTTCTTGTATCTGTCTGACTCCATTCCAAAAACCGGTTAAGAGGGCATAGCCTTAGATATTCTACGACTGGTCTTTTTTTTACCGTCTATTTTCTATGGAGCGGTTCACCCAGCATTTTTTATTTGCTTAACTGTATAGTCCATCTCATAATCTTCCTTTATAATCAGGTCGGACACCCGAACAAGCCAAGCCTTTTTTATTATGGTTCTTTTATTTGTCTTATTTACTCTGCCTTTTTAAGTTGCTTGCCTGTATGGTCCATCTCATAATCTTCCTTTATAATCAGGTCTGACACCCGAACAAGCTCAAAGCCTTTTTCCTGCAAATTTTCTATAATACCGGGGAGCGCCGCAGGGGTGTTTTTTGCTGCGTTGTGGAATAGTACAATGCTACCCTCCTTGGTTTTGTCGCACACACGCTTTGTAATATCCGCAGC
>CAZMCJ010000117.1:0-3533 GCA_964564795.1 uncultured Eubacteriales bacterium
CCAAAATACCTGGTTACCACAATCACACAATTGGTTAGATTTTGCTTTTCGATAACGTTTAGGGTTGGTACCCCCGCTGTGCCTTGCGGTTCGCCATCGTCGCTAAAGCGGCATATATTGTTATCACGCACCTTGTAGGCAAAAACGTTGTGGGTGGCGCCGGAGTGCTTCTTCCTAATCTCAGTTATAAAGGAAATCGCCTCCTCCTCCGTTGCAACCGGGCAGGCGTGCCCAATAAACTCGGAGCGCTTTTCGATTAGGGTTTGCTCCCCACGTTTTTCTATTGTTTTGTAGTGCATATTTTCCACCCGCTAATCAATAATATATTTTTCGATATTGCCGTAAAGCTGGGCATCAGCACGCAGTGTTATCCTTGTGCCATCTTCCACATACTCCTCCGCCAAAACGTCCCCACGCTTGTGTATAAGGGCAACCACCCCACCATCAGCATATGGGATTAAAACTGTCAGCTCTTTTTTAAGCTTTGCAAGTTCACTCTCTATCATGGCAAGCAGCTCTTGCATATTCTCCCCTGTGCGGCTGCTTATCATAACGCTCATGTCCCTCTTTAGAGCATATTCCCCATGGTACGCATCACACTTGTTAAACACCGTAATAATTGGCGTGTCCTTCACCCCAACCTCACGCATAATTTTGTAGGAAACCTCCTCGTCCCTCTCAAACCCTTCAATATTCGGGTCGATAACGAGTAGGATTAAATCGGCATACACCATTTCCTCAAGTGTAGATTTAAATGCCTCCACCAAATGGTGGGGCAGCTTATTTATAAAACCAACGGTGTCGCTCATCAGCGCATCGCACGTGTCTGATATTTTCACCTTTCGCACAACCGTTTCAAGCGTTGCAAAAAGTTTATCCTCCTCCAACACCCCCGCATTTGTTAGGCGGTTAAACAGTGTTGATTTGCCCACGTTTGTGTAGCCAATTATGGCGATAAGGGGTAGTGGATTTTTCATCCTTTGCTTTCTTAAAACCTCTCGGTTTTTTATAACATCTTTAAGTTCAGTCTCCAATATCCTTATTTTATCCTTTATGTTTCTCCTGTCTGTTTCAAGCTTTGTTTCACCCGGCCCTCGTGTGCCAATTCCTCCACCCAGCTTGCTCAGCGCCTCGTACGATGATGTTAGGCGGGGTAGTATATACTTGATTTGTGCAAGCTCAACTTGAAGTTTCGCTTCCTTTGTTGTTGCACGCATCGCAAAAATATCAAGGATAAGCATACTCCTATCAAGCACCCTAACCCCAATATCCCCCTCCAAATTCCTTATTTGTGTTGGGGATAACTCGTTATCAAAAACAACCATTCCGCCGTCATTCGCCTTGGCAAACTCTCGTATTTCCTCAACCTTTCCACTGCCGATAAAGGTTGCAGGGTCTGGCACTTGCCTGTTTTGCAAGATTTTGCCCAAACATTCGCCCCCCGCAGTTTCCAAAAGACCCTCTAGCTCATCCAGTGATTTTTCGTCCGAGCTATCAAAGCCGTCGCTTGTAAAGTTAACCCCAACTAGCACCGCCCTATTTGCCTTTGCAATTTCATATGCGTTTTCTGTTGAAAACAATTTATCCATATTTTCTCCTTATCTCTTAATGGTTTCGCCATCAACTACAATTTTTGTAAGGACGCTGTCCCCATCTTTTATCTTAATTTCGCTATACATCTGGGTGCTTTCCCCTTTTAGTATTTTCTCGTACTTAGAAAGGTCTGCACTTTTTACAAAAACATATCTAAACGGAAAGCTAACGCTGATAGAATATTTGGTTTTCCCTCCATAATTCACATCGTCCTGGGTATACACTTTATCAATTCCACTTACACTACCTGTTAAAAACTGCTTTTTCTTTGGAATATCCCCCTTGTTTGAGTAATAATTCTCCAGCTCCATATATCCAAGGTCGTTATTTCGGTAGGTAACATAAATGCTGTCCCCATTTTTAATTTTCCCCTCGTCTGGTATAACTGTTGTTAGTATCTCCATATCGTCATACTTTAACTCAATTTTATTGCGCCCCACATTACTTGTAACTGAACCCTTAACAATTCTAACCTTGCCACTCTCTGCACTTTGTGCAACAACAGAATAGTTATAAATCATAGTGGAGATTATGAAAATTTGCGCAACTATCAAAACCGAAATTAAAATGGTTTTCTTTTTATTATTCATATCTCTCCCCCTTTCTTATGGATAAAATGCTAAGTATTGCACAAGCAATAATATCTATACCCATAATTATTGCAATTTCCTTTGTTGTTGGCCGCAAGAAGAAAAGAGCAATGTAAGAAACCATTATTATAATGGGTATTCCCTTTACTAAAATCATCTGGTATTTATCAAGCTTTATCCACGTTGCCACACATAGGCATATCATCATAAAAGTAGCATAGTTTTGCATTATGTCAAGCTTGGGTGTGTAAAACTCGTAGAAAATGTACACCGCAAAGGAGATGTAATAAAAAATGCATACAACAACCTCCTCTAGCGTTATTTTGCCCGTTATAATCCTCTCTGTATAAAACAGGCAAATTATAACCATAACAACAAAGAAAAGCCAGTTTATCATATTATCCGACCCGGCAACAACCCTGTTGCCCCACCTGTCCGATACCGAGCTTATAGTTAGCATTAGGCATATCCCAAAGTAGCTGAGCATCTTAATTGGGCGCTTGTAATAGGGTGTTCCCTTTTCAACAATACGCGTATCCAGCATATAAAGAATAACAAAATAGCCAACAACAACATAAACCCACATTCCATACACATAGCTTTCACGGTGCAAAAGGAAGAATATCATAAGCGCAACTGCAAAAATGGTTGAATATATATTAAACATCAGTGTTATTCCGTTTTTTATAAAATCCTGCATACAATATGGCAGCGTTATCAGCAATAGGAAGATGTACCAGTTGGTAAAATCCGTAAGGTTTATGCTGAAATAGTTGCCAACTAAAATAAGGTAGTAATAAAGCATCAAAAGTGATGACTTGGTGAGATATGCATAAATTGCGGTTATCACAAATGTTCCGATAAATGCAAAGCTTGTATTTATTGCAGATGCAAAAATGGTATTCGCCAAATAAAACGTTAGGGTGAAGGACATCCCCCCTAATAGCCGTGCTAAGCACAGGCACTTTTCATTTCTTTTTATGTGCATACAATAAAAATAGGGAACATTAGCGGTCAAAATTATTAAAATTAACGCCCACCCTTGTGCAAAAACTTGCATCTCGTAGTATTGGTAACTCATTGCTCCGCAAAAAATGGTGCATAGCGCCAAAAGCAAATATCCATAGTCCAGCGTGTATTTTAAATTTTGCATCTTAATAGTGCGCAAAAATCTTTGCATTTTTATTCCCTCATCTTTATTCTTATGTTTATTTATGTTACAATTCTAATAAAAGGGGTGATTTTTTTGCAGGATAACGTTATATTCCACATAGACGTAAACAGTGCGTTCCTCTCGTGGGAGGCAGCAAAGCGCATAGCAGACGGGGATAGCCTTGATTTGCGCAAAAT
>CAZMCJ010000118.1:0-3413 GCA_964564795.1 uncultured Eubacteriales bacterium
GCCACAATTTGTTCCTTAATAAATTCGTTTTCAAATATTGAACCAATGAAAATAACACCATCAACTTGACGCTTTGAGAACATCTTTATATAGTGTGACTTTTTCTCGTCGTTCTCCCCTGTGTTGCACAGCATTGCACTATACCCCAGCTTAGAAAGCTCCTGCTCAATGGTAAATGCTGTTGCATTATGGTGGGGGTTTCTAATATCTGAGTTCATAATCCCTATGATTTTTGTAGATTTGTTCGCAAGTCCACGAGCCACCTCGTTTGGAACATAGCTGTTTTTGTCAAGAATTGCTTGAACAAGGGCACGAGTTTCCTCTTTAATATTTTTTTTACCGTTTATAACACGTGAAACGGTGGAAACCGAAACATTTGCCTCTTTTGCTATATCATAAATTGTCATAATTAATCACGCTCCTTATTTTAGGATAGCACAAGGGCGTGATAAAATCAATACGATAATACCACGCCCTTTATTATTTAGTTAATTACATTGCCTTAACGGTGTTCCAAATATCCTCGAACACGGGTATGCCATTTTCAAGGTTGTCTTTTCTTGTTCTCATCTCCATTTCGCCAGGGTAAAAAATTGGGCTTTCTTCGTTAGCACGCTCGCTAGCCTGAATATCATCAACAACTGTTTTGATTTTCTTATCTGTTTCTTCTTGGGTGCTAAAGTGAGTTGGGTCAATAGCGATAAGTATTTGGGAAAGACTATACTCGTCTTCGCAATCTCTGCCAATATCTGTTACTGTTTTGCCACCAGACAAAACAGCCGCAACAAGGTCAAGTGCAATTGAAATTCCACTTCCCTTCCAAAACCCCATTGGTAGAACTCTCCAAGTTTTTTCAATCTCTGCCGGGTCTGTTGTTGCATTGCCCTTTGTATCAAACCCTCCAACAACAGGAAGCTGAATACCCTTTAGGCGGCATTCCTCAATCTTACCGTATGAGAATTGTGCAACCGCACAGTCAACAACAACGTGGTTTCCATCGCTCTTTGGAATTGCGATGATGAATGGGTTGTTACCAATTCTTCTGTCCTTTGCGCCCCAAGCAGGCATATTTGGCATTGTGTTTGTCCAGCACATACCAACAAATCCTCTATCTGCCGCTTGCCAGCCATAACAGCCGCCACGCATCCAGTGGTTGTTGTTCCTTAGCGCCACAATTCCTATACCATGCTCTTTTGCAAGGTCACATGCTCTATCCATACAGATTTTCGCATTAAGGTTACCCATTCCAAGGTTTCCGTCCCATCTTTCGTAACCTCCGATACCATCAATCTTTGTTGCACGTGTTTTTGGGTTGATGTAGCCTTTTTCGATGTAGCTAACTACACGAGGGAAACGGTTGATACCGTGTGAATAAATTCCATCAACGCTTGTATCTGTGAAAATTTTTGCCGCCTCAAGTGCATCAATTTCGTCAAACCCTTTTTTAACAAGGACTCTTTTAAACTCTGCCACCATTTCATTATAAGGTATCCTAATCATTTTTTCTCCTATAATTTATATCTTTTTCTGTATTCTTTTAAAACTTCGTCGAAGAATTTAGTTACATTTGCCGCTTCCTCCACGTTTGCATTGCTTTTTTCTTTGCCTATAAGCTCGTTTACGATTGATTGTTCGTATGGCATTGCAACGTGCTTTGGCTCGATGAAGGAATATGTTTCCACCTTTTCGCCAACTGTTACAGTTAAATCTCCATACCAAAGGATTTGCCCACTAAGGCGACCCTTACTGCCAACAATCAAAATTTCGTCCACGTTGTGGTCTGCCACATAGCACCACATACCACTACCTACAATGCCGCTTTCAAACTTAAATGCAGCGGACACTGTGTCCTCCACCTCGTATAGACCCGCCATATTGTTTGCAACGCCGTTAACCTCAGTGATTTTTCCAAAAAGGAATGTAAGCACATCAATAACATGCACTTGCATATCCATAAACTTACCAGCCAGGCACGTTTCCGGGCGCACCCTCCAAGGAAGGTTATCCTTTTGATAATCACTGTCCTCCGGTGTCATAATTTGCTTCACTTGCATATATCTAATGTCGCCCAATACTCCACTTTGGGCAATTTCCTTAATCTTAATATACTTTTCCATCGCACGACGGTAGAAAGCAACGTAAACAGGAAGTCCAACTTCATTTGCTTTTTCAATAATTGCCATACAGTCCTCAAAGGTGTTTGCCATTGGCTTTTCAACGTATGGGATTTTGCCCGCCTCCAAAACCTTTATAGCGTAGTCTTTGTGGAACTTTGGCGGTGTTGGCAGGTAAACAATATCAATGTCGTCATCAGCCAGCATTTCGTCCACACTTTCGTAAACCTTGCCCACACCGTGGCGAGCAACCCAAGCTTTTGCAGTCTCTATGTTTATATCGTAAACACCAATAAGCTCAGAATTTTCTGATTTATATAATCCCGGTCCGCTTTTAACTTCTGTTACCGCTCCGCAGCCAACCATTCCCCATCTAACTTTTTGCATATCTTACTCCTTTAGCTTATTTTTTAAGTGAAGAAACGCTTACCTTAACAACAACTTTTTTAATATCCATATCAGTATTAACGCTAACTGCCGGGGTGTGAACATCAGCCGGGAAGAAAACAGCATAGCTGCCTTCGCTCATCACGCAGAAGGTTTCTTTTGCGTTTTTGTTATTTTTGTAGAAAACCAAATCTCTTGTGTCAGAAAAATCCTCGTCAATCTCATTATCACCCATATCAGCGTAGAAGCCAATCTTCTCCTCCCCTTTTACAAGGAATTGAACGTCCACATATTTGTGGTGGATTTCGGGTCTTTTTGTTTCTCTTGCTCCTGTTTTTGTTTCAATAACTTGAACAATCATATCGTCCCCGTCAATTGGGTATTTGCCCGGTTCCATAGCCATAATATCAGTTACTCTTAAATATTCAATTGCCTTTTGAATTGCTTTTGGATAAAGTGTAATATCCTCTTTTGAGTTAACGTGTCCTAAAATCATTACTATCTCTCCTTCATATTTTGTGAAACCGCTTTCATAATTTAATTTTATCATCATTAAATAATAAAATCAATACAAATTATAAAAAAAATAGACAAACTTTAAAATTAAAATTTGTCTATTTTCAATATGCTTTTCTTGTTTTTCCCTTATCCCTTTGTATGGCAGCTTTGCCCTATTGTTTTTTCTGCTTTTTTGTCACCAAAAATGGTGTTATATAGCCTGTATCCCCCGCTTAGGTTATAACATTCAAGCCCACTTGCGCTGATTATTTGGCACGCAACATAGCCACGTAGACCCACTTGGCAAGTCACATAAATTGGCTTATCCGCCTTCAATTCACTAATTCTTCCCCGTAAATCATCAATTGGGATATTTATAAAACCCTCGATATGCCCACGCTCATATTCACCCTT
>CAZMCJ010000119.1:0-3392 GCA_964564795.1 uncultured Eubacteriales bacterium
AATAATATAATAGATGGGGGAAAATCAATGTCAACAAAACAATTAGTGCTTACTTATGAAGGGCTCGAAAAGCTTGAAAATGAGTTGGAGGAGTTAAAAATTGTTAAAAGAAAGGAAATTGCAGAAAAGATTAAGGTTGCTCTTTCCTTTGGCGATTTATCCGAAAACAGCGAATATGACGAAGCAAAAAATGAGCAAGCAATGGTAGAAAACAAAATTGTTACCCTTGAAAATATGCTTAAAAACGCAAAAGTCATTGATGAAGACGAAATTACAACTGATAAAGTAACAATTGGATCTAAGGTTAAACTTTACGATGCTGAATTTAAAGAAGAAATTGAATATTTGATAGTTGGCTCAACAGAGGCAAACCCTGCGCTTTCAAAGATATCCGACGAATCACCACTTGGTCAAGCACTTATAGGTAAAAAAGTGGGAAGCAAGATTGAGGTTAATGCGCCTATCGGCATAATTAAATACAAAATTTTAGAGATTGGCAAATAATTTATTTGATTTGAAAGGATACTTAAAATGTCAGAAGATATAATAAAGGAAGAACTCTCTCACGAAGAACTTAGAGAAATGCTAAAAATTAGACGTGAGAAACTAAAAACATTGCAAGATGAGGGCAAGGACCCTTTCAGCATAGTTAGGTTTGAACGCACAAACTACACAACAGATATAACAGGCAACTTTGACGAGATGGAAGGCAAGGACGTTAAAATTGCAGGCCGCCTTATGTCTAAACGCGGTATGGGCAAGGTTTCCTTTTGCGATTTGCAAGACCGTTTTGGCAGAATTCAGCTTTATGTAAAAAAAGATCACCTTGGTGATAGTGAATATGACGAATTTAAAAAGACAGACCTAGGAGATATTTTAGGTGTTGAAGGCAAGGTTTTTAGAACCCAAAAAGGGGAGATATCTATTCAAGTGGAAAAGTACCTTTTACTTTCAAAATCATTATTGCCACTACCGGAAAAATGGCACGGTCTAAAGGATATTGACACACGCTACAGACAACGTTATGTTGATTTGATTGCAAACCCAGAGGTTAGGGACACATTTGAAAAGCGTAGCAAAATTGTTTCCTCTATGCGCCGTTTCCTTGATGCGAAGGGGTATATGGAGGTTGAAACACCCGTACTCAATACAATTGCAGGTGGTGCAGCAGCCCGCCCATTTATCACACACCATAACACCTTGGATATTGATATGTATTTGAGAATTGCAACGGAGCTCCACCTGAAGCGCCTAATAGTTGGGGGTATGGAGAAAGTATACGAAATTGGTAGAATATTCAGGAACGAGGGTATGTCGCCAAAACACAACCCTGAGTTTACAACTATAGAACTTTATGAGGCATACACTGATTACCATGGTATGATGGACATAACAGAGAAAATGGTGCAGCACATTGCAACAGAGGTGATTGGCACAACAACAATTACTTATGGAGATAAGGTGATAGAGTTAGGCGGAAAATGGAAACGTATCACTATGACAGACGCTGTTAAGTCTGCAACAGGAATTGATTTTAACACTCTTGCAACAGATGAGGAAGCAATTGCTGCTGCAAAAACAATAGGTATCGAAATTGAGGGCAAAATGAGCAAGGGTAACCTTCTAAATCTTCTTTTTGAGGAGAAGGTGGAAGACACTTTAATTCAACCAACCTTTATAATGGACTACCCAATTGAGGTTTCGCCACTTACTAAGAAAAAACCTGGTGCTCCACATTTAACAGAGCGCTTCGAGCTATTTATTACAGGGCGTGAGATTGCAAATGCATATTCCGAGCTTAACGACCCAATCGACCAAAAGGAAAGATTTTTGGATCAGGTGGCACTAAGGGATGCAGGCGACGAAGAAGCGAATATGATGGACGATGACTTCATCACAGCGCTTGAATATGGTATGCCACCAACAGGAGGTATGGGAATGGGAATAGATAGGCTTGTTATGCTTTTAACAAACAGTCAAACAATCAGAGACGTTTTATTCTTCCCAACAATGAAACCGCTTAAAACTAATTAGAAACAAGTGGGCGGGGTTTTTTCTCCGTCCATATTTTTTGTATAAAGGAGCCTTGGATTTATGTTTGATAAACTATTTAATGCAATGAAAAATAGTAAAAACACAAAAAACTCATGTTGTGCTATAATCGTTGCAGCGGGCAATGCACAGCGTATGAATTCTGCAATAAATAAGCAATTTTTGGAGATTAGTGATAAGCCAATTTTGGCATACACCCTGGAGGTGTTTGACTGTTGCTCCGCAATTGATGAGGTTATTGTTGTTGCAAAAAGCACCGAAATTGTAGATGTTGCTAACCTTGTTAGTGAATACAAGATAAAAAAAGTAAAGAATATAATTTGTGGTGGGGATACCCGCCAGGCTTCTGTTTATGCAGGGCTAATGGCTGTAACAGACCACGAATTTGTGGCAATCCACGATGGTGCCCGCCCATTTGTTAAGTGTGAAACTATTGAAAAGGTGGTTAACAGCGCTTATCAATATAGCAGTGCGGCGGTGGGTGTAAGGGTTACAGACACAATAAAGCGTTGTGATAAAGATGGATTTATCTTGGAAACAGTGGATAGAACCCCCCTGATTGCAATACAAACACCGCAGGTATTTAACAAAAACATTATTATTGGTGCGCATAAATATGCAATGGATAATAATTTGCAGATTACAGATGACTGTATGGCTATCGAGGCTATTGGCGGAAAAATTAAACTGGTGGAAGGGTACTACACCAACATAAAAATTACAACACAAAGCGATTTATTGGTTGGTGAGGCGATTTTGTGTGAGGAGGAAAAGTAGATGCGCATTGGTAATGGTTATGATGTACACCGCCTTGTAGAGCATAGAGCCTTAATCTTAGGTGGGGTGGAAGTTCCACATAATGTTGGTCTGCTTGGTCATTCCGATGCCGATGTTTTAGTGCATGCGCTAATGGATAGCATTTTGGGTGCAATGGCAAAAGGTGATATTGGCAAGCATTTTCCTGATAACGATGATCGCTATAAAGGGATAAGCAGTATTTCACTCCTTAAAGAAGTTAGGAAAATTATGCAAGAAAATGAATATAAGATTGGAAATGTGGATTGCATAGTGATTGCACAGGCTCCAAAGCTTGCACCATTTATATATAAAATGCGGGAAAACATTGCAGACGCACTGGAGTGCGAAATTGATAAGGTTAATGTTAAGGCAACAACCACCGAGCACCTCTCATTTGAGGGCGAGGGACTTGGAATATCATCACACTGTGTTTGTATATTGGAGAGAAGTTAAAAAATGCTACCTGAATTATTTTTCAGGTAGCATTTTTTGTTTTAGCCTATAATTTCTATAATAGTTGGCATTTCGTTCTTTTTAGCAAC
>CAZMCJ010000120.1:0-1793 GCA_964564795.1 uncultured Eubacteriales bacterium
AATCATAATAAGAGGCGCGAACAGACCATCTGAGTTTATCACCCCTGCCTCGTATCCTTCATTCCCTAAGGTATTTGCATAAAAAGAGGAAGCATTTCCATATTTAAGCCCCACTTTGACTAGAGTTTCGTCATCATAATTAACCGCTGAAATTTTTCCTGCACATATTGCAAAAATAAGTAGAAAAAACAGCCAATTTTTTTTTAATTTCATTGCACTTTGCCTTTCTTATTAAATTGACAACGACACCATAAAATGGTATCATTAATTAATATAGTTATTTTTATATACATTCTGTTGTATATCTACATTATATTACATATTGCACTGTTTTTACAAGAATAATTTTTATATAACAAATCTAGGAGGAAGAAAATGAAAAAATACAACATAGCAATCGTGGGATCAACCGGAATGGTTGGCAGAACACTCATCAAGGTATTGGAGGAGATTAACCTTCCTGTAAATGAATACTTTATGTATTCTTCCAAACGTAGTGCTGGCTCTACAATATCACTTTCCGGCAAGGATTACACAGTAATTGAGCTAACGGAAGAAAATATAAAAGATAAAAAGGTAGATATTGCCCTATTCTCTGCCGGCGGTGGCACAAGCCTTGATTATGCACCAGTCTTTGTAAAATACGGTGCTGTTGTTGTTGATAATAGTTCAGCTTGGCGAATGGACCCAACGGTGCCACTTGTAGTGCCTGAGGTTAATGCAAAGGATATTGAATGGAACAACGGTATTATCGCAAACCCAAATTGCTCAACAATTCAAGCAGTTGTTGCCATAAAACCGCTTCACGACGCATATAAAGTTAAGAGAATAGTTTATTCCACATACCAAGCTGTTTCCGGTGCCGGTGTTGCTGGTTGGTCTGATTTAGAAGAAGGAATTAAAGGCAACGCACCAAAGAAATTCCCTTACCCAATATTCAACAACTGCCTTCCACATATTGACGTTTTCTCTGACGATGGCTATACAAAAGAGGAAATTAAGATGATTGAGGAAACAAGAAAGATTTTGGGCGAGCCTAATCTTAGAGTTACTGCAACGACTGTTCGTGTTCCTGTTTTTAACAGCCATAGCGAATCAATTAATATTGAGTTTGAAAAGCCATTTAAGATGGAGGAGCTTGTAAATATCCTTAAAAATTCGGACGGTGTCGTTGTTCAGGATGACGTAGAAAATAATATATACCCAATTGCAACCAATGCAACTGATAAGAATGAAGTTTTCGTTGGAAGAATCCGCAGAGATAACTCTGTTGAAAATGGTGTTAACCTTTGGGTTGTTGCCGATAATATCAGAAAAGGTGCTGCTACAAATGCAGTTCAAGTTGCTCAAAAATTAATCGAGTACTGGGAAACAAAATAACTTTAAACTAGAAAGGTTGTACTAATATGAAAAAGATAGTATTCAAGGGTGCTGGTGTTGCTATTGTTACCCCATTTAATGAGGACGGTATTAATTACCCTGAACTTGCCAGATTGATTGATTTTAACATCAATAACAATATCGATGCAATAATTATTTGTGGAACAACCGGCGAGCCATCAACAATGAGCGATGATGAGCATAGAGAGGCAATTAAATTTGCTGTAAAACATGTTAACGGTAGGGTTCCTGTTGTTGCCGGTGTTGGCTCTAACGACACTCTTTACGCTCTTGACCTTGCACTTTATGCGCAAGAAGTTGGTGCTGACGCCCTACTAATTGTAACACCATACTACAACAAATCCACTCAAAGTGGTCTTGTTAAGCATTTTTACTACATAGCGGTCAGGGTT
>CAZMCJ010000120.1:1803-3386 GCA_964564795.1 uncultured Eubacteriales bacterium
CCCATTATCCTTTATAACGTTCCATCAAGAACAGGAATTTCCATCGCCCCCGAGACATACTACGAGCTTTCTAAACACAAGAACATTGTTGCAACAAAGGAGGCAAGCGGCAATATCTCTGCAATTGCAAAAATGCGTAAGCTTTGTGGCGACGATATGCAGCTTTACTCCGGCAATGATGACCAAATTGTTCCTTTGATGTCACTTGGTGGCATTGGTGTTATCTCTGTTCTTGCAAACATTATGCCAAAGGAAACCCACGATATTGTAACGCTTTATTTAGAGGGCAAGGTTAAGGAAAGTAGTGATTTGCAAATTAAACTTCACGACCTTATTGATTCACTCTTTACCGATGTTAACCCAATACCTGTTAAAACAGCACTTGGGCTAATGGGGTATGATGTTGGAATATTTAGAATGCCACTTTTCCCAATGGAGGGTAAAAACCTTGATATCCTTAAACAAGAGCTTAAGAATGAAAAGCTAATCTAAAACCGTTAGGAAGTGTAATGATTTGGTAACACGTTTAATTTTAAGCGGCTGCAATGGTAAGATGGGCAGGGTTATCGCAGCTCTTTGTGCAAAGGACGAGAATATAAAAATTGTCGCTGGGTTTGATATTAACACAAACCAGTATAGCCATTTCCCTATTTTCTCTACCCCTGCGGACTATGCTGGCGATGCCGATGTTATTGTGGATTTCTCCCACCCGTCCTCCCTTTCCAACTTGCTTGCCTTTGCAAAAATAAAAAAGATACCTACCGTTGTATGCACAACCGGGCTTTCCCCAAAACAAGTTGAGGAAATAAAGCGTGCTGCAACCGAAATACCTATGTTTTTCAGTGCTAATATGTCACTTGGCGTCAACCTTGTTATCGACCTAGTTAAGAGGGCGGCAAAGGTGCTAGAGGGCAAGTATGATATTGAAATTATAGAAAAACACCATAACCAAAAAATTGATAGCCCAAGTGGAACAGCACTTGCAATTGCAGATGCAATCTCCTCCGCCCTTTCCTTTGAGCCCGAGTACGTTTACGACCGTCACTCCACAAGGAAAAGCAGGGATAAAAACGAGATTGGTATTCACGCTGTTCGTGGTGGAAATATTGTGGGAGACCATGATGTTATCTTCGCTGGCAATAACGAAATTATTGAGATTAGCCACAGCGCTTCATCACGTGAGGTTTTTGCAGACGGAGCAGTTGCCGCAGCAAAATTTATGCACGGTAAGGCAGTTGGTCTTTACTCAATGGAAGATTTGGTAAATAGCATATAGTTTAAAAGTTTAAAACAAAAAAATTAGGGAAGATTTATCACCTTAATTTATAATAAACTGTATTTTTTAGTTTCAATAGTAAGTTTAACCCCATAAAACAAGCCACCCCACTACCTTTTTTGGTTTGTGGGGTGGCTTGTTTTATGGGTATTATTTACGCCACGAGAGTGTTTAAATAATCTCGTGGTGTAAATACTTTTATTATCAACCGGTTCAATTCTTATTATCTTGATATTTCTTTTTCAAAATAAATGATACACCATATGCTATCGCTACCAAAATAAGCGTAATCAAAAAATGCATTGGT
>CAZMCJ010000121.1:0-3384 GCA_964564795.1 uncultured Eubacteriales bacterium
GCGCGACCTGCGCCAAGGTTATCGTGAAACTCTCCATTTTTTATCACCTGATTTTCATTCTTTACAATTTATCCATACAGTTTATATAAATTACTCGATTTTTTGGTTGTTTCAAGAAATTTATATTTTATATTATTTTTATATTTATTGCGTTAAATTAATCGATAAATTACTTTTATTATGAATTGATGTACTTTTTCAATTTTTATTGTTTAATATTTTAAAAATATTTTTCCATTTTAGCACCTTAGTAAACACTAATAAATTTGTCTAAAAAAATTTGACGCTGAAATATTACTAATGTTATTCATAAACTATTGGTATCAAAGCTTTTGTTACTTATTAATAAATTCTTGCCGAATATTTTTTGGAAAGATATTCATTATTCAAGATAAAATATTTTTCAAGGCCTTAAATACGATATATTCATTCTTGTTTAAAAAAACTTTTCTTTTATACTCAAATTCATATTTTAATCTTGTTATGGAGGTGTCCTTAATGGTTGCACAGCTTTTGGATTCTATTGTTGGTGTTTTGTGGGGCCCGGTTCTTCTAATAGGTTTGATTGGGGTCGGATTATTTTTTACTATTTCTACAGGTTTTTGGCAAGTTAGAAATTTTGGTCAAGCTTTTAAATTTTGTTTTTTCCCCAAAAAAACTCCAGGTGTGTTGGCAAATACAGACAATAACATTTCGCCTTACCAGGCAGCATGCGTTGCAATTGCCGGGTCGATTGGTGCTGGAAACATCGGAGGAGTTGCTAGCGCTATAGCTCTTGGCGGCCCCGGCGTTTTATTTTGGATGTGGATAACTGCCTTGGTCGGAATGATGACAAAAATGGTGGAAGTTACACTGGCTGTTTACTACAGGCGCAAAGACGAAGAGGGTAAAAACACGGGAGGACCTTTGTTTTATATCGAAAAAGGTATTGGCAAGAAGTTTAAATTTTGGAAACCTATTGCATTTTTGTTTGCATCTGGACTTTTTCTGCAGTTGATCCTTTCTCCTGAATCTTTTTCTGTTGGAGAATCCATTCAAGAATTAACAGGAGTAAGAGCAATATATGCTTCAACATTTTTTTCTTTTTTGTGTTTGATAGTTGTCTTCGGGGGTCTTAAACGTGTAGTCGGTTTTGCCTCTGTAATGATGCCCCTAATGTCGTTTTTCTATTTAATATTTGGAGTGTACGTAATTGCTTTGAACGCAAGTCAATTGCCTGCTGCAATATCTTTGATATTTAAATCAGCATTTACTCCGGTTGCTGCGATAGGTGGGTTCGCCGGAACCACACTCCTTTTAACCTTGCGAACCGGGATATCTCGTGGGCTTTTTAGTAATGAGGCCGGGTGGGGAACAAGCCCAATGGCACATGCGACCGCCAGTAATAAACACCCCGTTGAGCAGGGCATGTGGGGAATGATGGAGGTTTTTATTGATACACTCGTCATTTGCACTATTACTGGGCTGGCTATTATTGTAACGGGAGAATGGTCATCCGGTGCCGCCGGCGCAACACTTACGATGAGAGCATTCTCACATGGTTTGGGTAAATTTGCCAGCGCCTACGTTGCAATCAGCTTATTCCTCTTTTGTTGGACAACTGTCACTGGCTGGTTTAGCTACTTCCACTCGATGCTTGAATATACTTTTAAAAATGACGCAAAAAAACGAAAAATCGCCATTACTATACTTAAATTTGCCACACCTGGTTTTGGTTGGTTAATGGCACTATTAATAGATGTATGGAAAGTTGATATTGCATATGCTTGGTTAATCGTAGACATATCTTCGGCTATTCCTACATATGTAAACCTAATAGTTCTTCTTTGGCTAACAAAGGAATTCAAGTGGATTCTCAAAGATTATGAAGGTCCTCAAAAAATGTACGGGTTACCGGAATATGATGAGGTTCAAATGAATAGCTAACAGCAGCTTATATGTTGTTGCTTTCACATATATACAATAAATATTCAAAATTAAAATTTTTTAGGGGGAAGGTATTATGAAAAAGGCATTGATACTTGGATGTGGGTTGATAGGCAAGACAGTGGCACTTGATTTGGCAAGTGATTTTGAAGTTACTGTGATGGATCCGTTTGCAGAGGCATTGGCAACGTTAAATGACGAACATAACATAAAGAAAGTGCAGAAATCAGCTGGTGACGTTGCATCGCTTTCAGAATTGGCAAAAGATGCGGATATTGTTTGTGGATTGCTGCCGAGCCATCTAGAAGCTGCGGCACAGGAACATATGTTGAGAGAGGGCAAAAAATATGTAAGCCCCTCAGGTTTTTTACATTGCGAAGGATTAGATTATATTGCCAAAAAGAACAATGCAATCGGAGTATACGATATGGGTATCGCTCCAGGCATGTCGAATTTCCTTCTGGCAAAAGGCGCTTCGATGCTTGAGGAGCTGGATTTTGGCTGTATATATGTTGGTGGGATACCGGATAAACTTGACCCTCCTTTTAACTACCGTACCGTGTTCTGCCTCGAAGATACCATGGCAGAATATTGTATGCCTGCCAGGTATGTAAAAGACAACAAGGTGGTTGAGGCAGAAGCACTTAGTGGTTTGGAAGAAATTGAAGTGGATGGAATAGGTAAACTGGAAGCATTTTTCACTGACGGTCTTCGTTCTGCGGCAGATAACGTAAAGGGGAAATTTGTTGCAGAAAAGACACTTCGCTGGCCCGGATATGTTGATAAAATTAACACATTAAAGGCAGCAGGCTGCTTCAGCAAAACACCGGTAACAGTCGACGGAAAAGATGTGAGCCCTTTTAAAGTAACAACAGAAATTCTCCGTCCCCTGTGGAAACTGCGTCCGGAAAATGGTGATCGAGACCTTACAATAATGAAGATAGTAACCAAAGGTCCCAGAGATGGCAAGTTTGTCACCTACACATGGCAGCTGATAGACAAATTTGATGATAAAATGATGCTTCATTCAATGGCCAGGACCACGGGGTATTCATGTGCTGTAACAGCCAGGGCAATAGCCAACGGCATTATATCAGAACCTGGATTCCATGCTCCTGAAATGCTGGCAGGCAATCAGAAATTCTACGACTATCTTATGCCGGAACTTTCAAAAAGGAACATAGCATTTAAAATGAGTACTTTGATAGAAGAAAAATAACTTGTAATAATAAATAAGGAGCTACTAAAAATCATTATATTGTAGCTCCTTTAAGTTCTTGTAATACTGATGCAAATACAGGAGGATCACAACAATTGATTAAAATCCAAAAGCTTGAAACTGATGACATTGATTTTAAGATAGTATGTTTATTAAAAGATAATTCAAAACTTTCTTACAAAGCAATAGGTGAGAAAGTCTCTTTAAGTGCATCTTCAGTTTATGAACGTGTAAAATCA
>CAZMCJ010000122.1:0-3376 GCA_964564795.1 uncultured Eubacteriales bacterium
GACGTTTCATATAAAGTACCACGCTTAGCGCAATAAGCACTAAGGTGACTGTTATAGTGCTTAGAGTTCCCGAAACACTTGAAGTGGCGCCGCTTAGTGCATTGCCATAACAAAATACAGGGGACACCTTAAAAATAATTTTTTGAAAAAACTGTGTGTATGCAGTTTCAAAAAACATCTCATAAAATGCAACCGTCAGCCCCACCGCCGCAGGGCCATAAAAGAAGAACACCATTGTGCCCAAAAAGTTAACAACCAAATTCCCTGTTAACATACACGCAAAAACTGTTGTTGAGTAAATCAGCAAAAAGTACATAATGTGGCTTAAAAAGCCTATAAATGCGTCCATTGTTACTGCTGCGCCTAAGCCTTGCATAATCACTATAAGTATAGATGCTAAAAGGCAAACCGCATATGGAATTAGGAATATCAAAAATCCGCATAGGTAATTTAAAATGAACAGCTTTTCCCTTTTAACGGGTATAGCGTGGTAGACGTCTACCTTTTTTTTGGAGTTGGCATAGTTGAAGGCACTAAGCCCCAAAACCGTTGCCGCAACCATAACAACCGTACCCCAAATTGGGTTTTGTGCAGATAGGTACTCTGTTAGGTTTCTAATTAAGTTTATGATCGCCTCGGGTCTTTCATCCATCAGTGGTGAAGATGAAATCATCATCAAGACTGCAACAGGCAACGCAAAAAACGCACCCAAACTCATTAGTGCGGTTGCCCACGCCTTCCTTTTAAGCTCGCCCTTTAGCAGGCTAGTAAATAAGTTTTTTGATGTCATATCCAGCCACCTCCGTTTCGCTAATAAATATTTCCTCTAATGATAGTGGCAAAACTTCCGCAAAAATGGGGTTTTTGTGGCTAATCTTGCCCATAATTTCTTCCCTGTTGCCACGTGCCGTAATGGTATGGAGTGAGCCACGTTTTTCTACCTTAAGTGGGTTAAACTCGTTAAAATCAACCTCGCTGTCATCCTTGAAAACACATTGTATCTTGTGGATATTCAGCTTCATATCATCAATATCCTTGGAAAGTAGTATGCCACCCTTATGAAGAAGCCCTACATGGTCACAAATATCCTCAAGCTCCCTTAAGTTGTGGGAGGCAATTATAGGGGTCATACCCCTCTCCTCCACCTCTTTTGCAAAAATGCTCTTTACGCCTTGGCGCATAACCGGGTCAAGCCCGTCGAAGGTTTCGTCGCAAAAAAGGTACTCGGTGTTTGCGCATATCCCCAAAATAACAGAAACCTGCTTTTTCATACCTTTGGAGAAGGTGTTAATCCGCCTTGTTGCACTTAAATCAAAGTTCTTCATCAATTTATAAAAGCGTGTTTCGTCAAATCTTGAATATAGAGTTTTGTAGTAATTCTTCATCTGCTCCGGTGTTGTGTTAGAGAAGAAATATTGGTCGTCACTTATATAGAAAAACCGCTCCTTCGCCGCAATATTCTCATAAACCTCAATATCATCAATCTTAACGCTACCCACATCAGGCTTTAGAACACCACTCATCATTCTCAAAAATGTACTTTTTCCCGCACCGTTTGTACCAATAAGCCCAAAAACATACCCATTTTTTATGGTTGCACTCACATTGTCAACGGCTTTTATTCCATCAAAGTATTTTGTTACGTTTGTTGCTGTAATCATCTAGTTTCCCCCCATTTCCAAAAAATATTGTTTACTCACATCAATAAACTCATTCACCCCAATGTTAACAAGTGTTGCGTCCTTAACAAGGCCCTTCAGCGTCACAAAAATTTGGTCCTTTTTGCTTTGCATTAACTTGTTTGTATGGGCAATAAAGCTACCCTTGCCCTTTACCGAGTAAATGCTGCCGCTTCGCTCCATCTCGCTATACGCACGCTGTATTGTGTTTGGATTGATGGAAATCTCCATCGCCAGTTGCCTAACCGAAGGCAGCTGTGTGTCCTCCTTCAAAACTCCCTTTACAATCAAATCCTCAATGCGCTCAACCACTTGCTCATATATTGGTCGCCTGTCTTTATAGTCAATTATTATCATAGCTTCCTCCCAACTGTACTGATACATCTAATACAGTTAATATAGTATAATTTTTACATTTTGTCAATACTTTTTCACATTTTGAATGAACAAAAAAATCCACCCCATATAGAGGTGGGAAAATATTTTTTTATAATAACCCTTTCTTGTGTAGCAAAAAGCCAACAATCGCAGCAATTGCCGCCGAAAGCACCACTGGGAACCACCAAAACTGGTCAAGTGGCAGGTTTCTCACGTTCATACCATAAAACGACGAAATCATAGTTGGCACCGCCATCAAAATGGTAATAGATGTAAGAACCTTCATCACAATATTCAAATTGTTGGATATTATGGAGGCAAATGCATCCATCGTACCCGCCAAAATGTTAGTGTAAATATTGCTCATTTCTATGGCTTGCTTAATCTCAATAAGAACGTCTTCCAGCAAATCCTGATCGTCCTCGTAAAGCTTTATAATGCGCCCACGCAAGATTTTCTCCAGCGTTACTTCGTTTGCCTTTAGCGATGTTGAGAAATAAACAAGGGATTTTTCCAGCTCAAGCAGCTGAATTAGCTCCTTATTACGCATAGATTTATGCAACTTTTTCTCCACATAAAGGCTGATTTTATCAATCTGCTTTAGGTATTGAAGGTAGCGGTTGGCAATTTTAAGTAGCATAAGAAGCACAAGCTTTGTTTTAAACTGTGTTTCCACCCCTTTAATAAGCCCACCTGCAAACTCCTTTATAATTGATGTTTCTTTAAGGCAAATGGTTATTATGTTGTTGCTTGTTAGCACAATCGCCATCGGTATTGTGGAAAAAACAACGCTGTCCCCTGTGTTTTGCGCAAGTGGCAAATCGACCACTATAAGGGTCTGTCCGTCCTCAACCTCCACACGAGATGTTTCCTCCTCGTCCAAACCGGAGCGGATAAAGCCCATATCTACGTCAAGGGCTTCCACAATGTAATTAACCTCGTCCTCTGTTGGCTCGATAAGGTTAACCCAGCAGCCGTCCTCCAGCTCTGGTATCTTTTTAAGGGACTTATCCCTTGTTGTGTAATATGAAATCACATTTCTGTCCTCCTTATTTGGACAGAACGTGTAAAAACACTACGCCTGCCCAACTATTCATTAAGTTTCTACTGGCTCCCGGGTCACTACCCATAGTGTTTCTCCTTTCATAATGTAATTATCCTTATATATTATACTTCTATTTTCAAAAAATTTCAACCGTTTATGGTGGTTTATCTGTAAATTTTTTAAAATGGTATTGTTTTTCACCATTTAGTGTCAAAATACTCCCAATACCCACTGTTTTTGCCTATTTATTGCCTTTTTCGCCGTTTTTGCTAAT
>CAZMCJ010000123.1:0-3347 GCA_964564795.1 uncultured Eubacteriales bacterium
TATGTGCTTTATTCCTACTTGCTTTCTACTGATTTTATAGATAGTATTGCAACGTTTAGGTTTTTTTCGCCATTTTCTCTAACACATATTTTGTGGGGGGTTTTGATGGCGGAGATGGTTATTCAGCTGTTTCCCAGGTTTGCAAATACAACAGGATGCGGCAAGGTTTATAAAAAGAATTACTCCCCAATACCATATGACGAATATAAGCTGCTTAAATACACAATGCGGGAAAATGAACGGGCGGCGTTAACAATGCTTTTATGGTTGTGTGCTAATGCTATATGCGGGCTACTCTTTCTTATGAATATTCTTACATATAAAGAGCTTATTTTGCTCTCAATGTTTTATTATGTTTGTGATTTGATTTGTGTATTGTTCTGGTGTCCGTTTCAAACCTTCATCAATAAAAATAGGTGCTGTGTAACGTGCAGAATATATAATTGGGGCTTCTTTATGGTATACACACCATTTTTATTTTTAAAAGGATTTTTTATGTGGAGCCTGTTTTTTTGTGGTCTGGTTCTACTCATTTTTTGGGAATATATGCATAGCAAATACCCAGAGCGCTTTTGGGAAGGTGGAAATAAGTCACTAAGGTGCGACAACTGCACCGATAAAATGTGCGTGATTAAGAAGCCACTCGTTAAAAAATAATGCACTTACTACCACAAAGCTAAGTTGAAGTTGTCAATTTGGTGGTAATGTATAAATTAAAAAATAAAGGATACCATTTATTATGTTTTCCCACAATGGAAATACGCTTGAATAAAACACTTCAATACTATATAATTAACAAGGAATAAAGATAAAACTTGTAAGGAGTACAAACTATGAAGGTGCTAATAGTGGGGGCAGGCAAGCTAGGTTTTAAGGTGGCAACTTATTTGGCAATGGAGGAAAATGCTCAAGTTGCCGTTGTTGATAAAAATCAGGAAGTATTAGACCGTTTGTCCGATTATGCAGATGTTATGACAATCAAGGCAAACGGAATTCACATAAGCGATTTGCGAGAAATTGGGGTTAATGAATATGATTTGTGCATTGCTTGCACAGGTGATGACGAAACAAACATAATCTGCTCCACAATATTAAAAAGAATAGGGTGTAAACGTGTTATTGCGCGCATAAGAAACCCAGAGTATGTGGAACACAAGGAGTTTATTAAGGAAACTATGGATATAGACCTGGTTTTAAACCCAGAGATGTCCACGGCTAAGGCAATTTCCAATTACTTGCTTAAGAACTATTCCTTTAATACCAACAATTTTGCACTAAGCAGGGTAAGTGTGTTTGATATTCCAATTTCTGATGCACCAAATATGATTGGAAAGAAAATTAAGGATATTAAAGAGCTTACAGAGTTTGTGGTGGTGGCAATTTTTCGTAATGGCGAGGCGACCATTCCGAATGGAGATAGCATTATAGAAAAGGAAGATACCATCTATGTTATGGGTAAAACCCAAAACTTAGATGAATTTGTGTGTAAAACTAATAAACATATTTGCAAAAATATGATTAAAACGGCAACTATAGTGGGTGGTGGCAGAGTTGGATACTACCTTGCAAAGCGTCTTGCACTAAAGGGTCTTGATATTAAGCTGATTGAAAAAGACCAGGCAAAGTGCGACTTTTTATCGGAAAATTTGCCTAACAATGTGCTTGTTCTAAATGGTGATGGCTCCGACATAAAGCTTCTTCAAGAAGAGGATATTGCAAGTAGTGATGCTTTTATTGGAGCAACAGGATACGATGAAGAAAACTTGCTTATATCCCTTGTGTTAAAGAAAATGGGGCTTAAAAAGTGTGTTGCAAAAGTATCAAGAAGTAATTATATAAGCATTATTGAAACTTTGGGTGTTGATGCAACATTCTCCACAGTTGACATCACAGCAAGTGAAATTCTAAAATTCTTTAGAGGTGGAAAGGTGCTTTCTGTTTCCCTGCTTTTAGGTGGCAAGGCAGAGGTGAATGAATTCGTAGCAGACAAGTCTATGAAAATTGTTGGAAAGCCACTTAGTCAGCTAGACCTTCCAAAGGGTGTTATTATTGGTGCAATTCTAACAACAAAGAATGAAGTTATAATTCCAAACGGAGATACTGTTATAAATTCAGGCGATAGATTTGTAGTGTTTTCCCTAGCGGCAACACTACAAAAGCTAAATCCATTTATCAATAATAAATTTTAGGGGGGAAATAAAATGAATTACCCTTTAATTATAAAGGTAATTGGCAAGCTTTTGATTATAGAAAGTGTGGCAATGTCATTGCCTATGATAGTTTCACTTATCTACGGTCAAGCAGATTATTTGGCGTTTTTAATAGCGATTGCAACGTCATTAATCGTTGGGTTAATACTATCATCAATAAAGGTTAAAAACTACAGCATAAAAATTAGGGAAGGGCTTGTTATCGTAACAATTGGCTGGCTTGCATTTTCAATTTTTGGGGCAATTCCTTTTTTTGTTTCAGGAGCAATTCCCAATGTTACCGATGCATTTTTTGAAACAATATCAGGATTTACAACAACAGGCGCATCGATACTTACATCAATAGAAACATTGCCATACGGCATATTATTTTGGCGTTCATTTACCCACTGGCTAGGAGGTATGGGAATACTCGTTTTTACTTTGGCGGTTTTTCCAAAGATGGATGCAGGCTCATTTCAAATCATAAAGGCAGAATTTCCGGGACCGGTTGCTGAAAAAATGGCGCCACGTGTTAAGGATACGGCAGTTATATTATACCTTATTTATATTGGAATTACGGTAATTCAAATAATTTTGCTTATGCTTGGCGGGATGAATTTATATGATTCGGTTGTCCACTCGTTTGCTACAGTTGGAACCGGTGGATTCTCCACTAAAAGTACATCAATAGCTTACTACGAAAGTCCCTATATTCAATGGGTTATAACGTTCTTTATGATGATTTGCGGCACTAATTTCTCCCTTTACTACCTTGTTCTTAGGGGTAAATGGCGAGACGCATTCAAGGACGAGGAAATGCGCTTGTTTTGGTCAATTGCTATTGGTGCAACCTTAATAATTACAGCTGACCTAGCAATTAACAACGTTTTTGGTGGCGGAATTTTAGAAACACTTCGTTATAGCGCTTTTCAGGTGTCTGCAATGGCAACAACAACAGGGTATACAACAGCTAACTTTGAGGCATGGCCTTCACTTAGCAAGGTAGTTCTTATTGTGCTGTTCCTTATTGGTGGATGCTCCGGCTCAACAGGTGGTGGTATTAAAAACATACGTCTTTTAATTGCGCTTAAGTCCATACAAAGATCTCTTTTAAAAATGGTTCACCCACGTGCAGTGGTGCAGGTTAAGGTTAAT
>CAZMCJ010000124.1:0-3325 GCA_964564795.1 uncultured Eubacteriales bacterium
AAAGGGCTGTGCTGTCAATTATGGGGCTGGAGGGCAACTATAACAGAGTATCAGACAGAGTTTTTAGGGATATTATCCCACTGATATAGTATGAAAAGAGGTAGGTTTTAAAATGCTTAAAGAAATTATGCTAACAGGCAAGCTTGCGCTAATCACAGGTGGCGGAACAGGCTTGGGTCTTGCAATTGCCAAGGAAATGTCAGATAGTGGAGCTAGGGTTGTAATCACAGGTCGAAGGAAAGAGGTGCTGGACGAAGCACTCAAAGAACTTCCCGAGGGGTGCGTTGCGCTGCAAAACGATATAACGGATTTCAGTGCTATCCCAGACCTTGTAAAGCACATTGAGGAGAACATCGGAGCGATTGACATTCTTGTGAACAATGCGGGGGTACAAAACAGACGCCCGTTTTTGGAGTACGAGCTGGACGATGTGCAAGGAATTTTCAACACCCACGCACTTGCACCGTTTATGCTAACACAGGAGTGCGCAAAGTATATGAAAAAGCGTGGCAAGGGCGTTGTTTTGATGATAACC
Source organism: uncultured Eubacteriales bacterium (assembly GCA_964564795.1). GTDB lineage: Bacteria > Bacillota > Clostridia > Oscillospirales > RGIG577 > CAZMCJ01. The sequence continues at coordinate 536 of CAZMCJ010000124.1, forward strand.
TCCCTAAACGTACCGATGGGTATGCCAATGTTGCAACCATATGCAATGGCAAAGGGAGGAATAACGGTTTTGGTACGCAGCCTAACAAACGAGCTAACACCATTTGGCATAAGGGTTAACTCCATTAACCCCGGCTTTACAGACACCGAGATGCTACGCAAATCAAACGAGCGTGAGCCGGGCAGGATTGATAGAATTTTGGGACGCTGCCCAATGAAGCGGCTTGCCCAGCCAAAAGAGGTTGCAATGGCGGCGGCATTTTTAGCGTCCGATGCAGCGGGGTATATCGCAGGCATTGACCTTAGGGTTGATGGTGGAATAAGTAACGTTTTTTAAGTGAAGGAGGAAATATGAATTTTGAGAAACTAATTAAGGTGCGGGAGAGTTGCCGCAATTTCACAGGGGAAAAGGTGGAAAGGGAAACGCTTATAAAAATAATTGAGATGGCAACTATGGCACCATCAGCGTGCAACAGCCAACCATGGCACTTTGTGGTTGTTGATGACGAGGAATTAGTGTCCAAAATCCCACCCCTTTTAACAGGTGGCGGTTTTAATGGGTTTACCGACAAGGCAAGTGCATTTATTGTTGTCTGCGAAACAAAGGCGAAGCTTATGAAGCGCATTTTGGAATGTGGGATAGAAAGCCAGCACTATGCACAGATGGATATTGGAATTGCAATGGCACATTTAACACTTGCAGCGGCGGATAATGGGCTTGGCAGCTGCATTATTGGCTATTTTGATGAGCCTGAGCTAAAAGAGATTTTAGCAATTGGTGAGGATAAAAAGGTGAGATTGCTGCTTGCAGTTGGTGTGCGCACAGATGTTGCCTACCGCACAAAGGCAAGAAAGCCAAAAGAGGAAGTTATAACAATCAACAAAGGTTAAATGTTTCAAAAATAGGGTTTATTTATAGATTGAAACAAAACCTCTAAATATTTAAACTATAAAACAGTGTAGATATGCTGTTTTATAGTTTTTTTTATGTTTTATTTAAGTTGGCACGCAATTTGCTATATATAAACGTGTAATTAAATAAAACGAAATAATAGATGGAGGTTATACATATGTCTAAAGGATTGTTGGACGGAGTTAAGGTTTTGGACTTAACAAGAGTTCTTGCGGGGCCATATTGCGGCATGATGCTTGCAGATATGGGTGCTGATGTTATTAAAATTGAGGTGCCAAAAAAGGGTGATGATTCCAGAGGAAATGCACCAATTGTTAATGGTGAAAGTGCATACTTTATGAATCTTAATAGAAACAAAAGGGGCATAACATTAAACCTTAAATCAGAAGAGGGCAAAGAAATTCTAAGAAAGCTTGTTGCAAAGAGCGACATAATCTTGGAAAACTACCGCCCAGGCGTTATGGAGAAGCTAGGTCTAGGCTACGAAGATTTGAAGAAAATCAACCCAAAAATTGTTTATGGTTGTGTTTCTGGTTTCGGCCACTACGGACCATACTCAAAAAGAGCAGGGTATGACATCATTGGTCAAGCGATGAGCGGGCTTATGAGCACAACAGGCTGGGAGGGCGGCGAGCCAACCAGAACAGGCACAGCAATGAGCGATATTATGGGAGGAATTAGCTGCTGCGTTGGGGTTTTGGCGGCATATGTTAACACCCTTAAAACAGGGGAAGGTGAGAAGGTTGATGTTTCTTTGGTAGACTCCATGGTTTCCTCCCTAGAAATCATTAATATGATTTACCTGTGCACAGGCAGAGTGCCAACAAGAATTGGTAATCGCTATGAGGCAATTTACCCATACGACTCCTTTAAAGCTAAGGACGGCAACGTAATCATTGCATGCGGTAACGATAAGCTTTACAATATATTAAAGGAAACACTAAAAATTGAGGAATTGTTTAGCGAGCTTTACGAAAACAACGTTAAACGTGTTGAAAACCACGCAACACTAAAACCAATTATTGAAAACTGGACTAAGGATCAAACAATTGATGAAGTTGTGGAAAAACTGCTTGCAGTTGGCATCCCATCGGCACCAATCAACACAATTGATAGAGTTGTAAAGGACCCACACATTGCAGGTGCAAGAGAAATGTTTGTTGATATTGAGCATCCAACAGCGGGCAAGCTGAAAATCACAGGTAACCAACTAAAATTCACTAACAAAAAGGTAGTAATAGACAGACCATCACCACTACTTTCCCAACATAGCGAGGAAGTTTTGGTAGGAGAGCTAGGCTACACAAAAGAGCAGTTCGACAAGTTGCAAGAGGATGGAGTTCTTTAAAGGGAGGAGAGAGAAATGGAAAAACAAAAGGTTAATATATCCGAAATTGGCCCACGTGATGGATTTCAAAGCGTTGTAGACTTTATTCCAACAGAAACAAAGCTTGCAATAATTGACGGCATTGTAGAGGCGGGTAGCAAAAAAATTCAAGTAACATCATTCGTTAGCCCAAAGGCAATTCCTCAAATGGCTGATGCATCGGAGGTGGCTAAACGCTCCATAGAAAAGCATCCTGGTGTTGATTTTTTTGCACTTGTGCCAAACTTTTTTGGTGCAAAAAATGCAGTGGAGGCAGGGCTTAAGGAAATTAGTCCCGTTATGAGCCTTTCTGTTTCCCACAATATGGCAAACGTTAAGCGTACCCACGACGAGTCTATTGCAGAGATTGCAAAAATTAGGGAGGGATTTCCGGACGTTAAGATAACGCAAGACATAGCAACGGTTTTTGGCTGCCCCTTTGAAGGCAAAATGGAAGTTGAGCCGCTACTTGAACTACTTGCAAAGCTGAAGGTGCTAGGCATAAACGAGTT
>CAZMCJ010000125.1:0-3304 GCA_964564795.1 uncultured Eubacteriales bacterium
ATTCCTATTCCATTGTCGCTTTTTAGCACTTCTTTCCCTAAATTCTTTTATTATTTTTTTTACATTTTTATTGTTAAATTACGGAAGGATTGGGTGCTCCATTCCCAACCCTTCCGTATATGAAGAAAAATTATGAAACTAATTAGTCATTCCGTCATTATTTTTAAAATCTCGCTATCGGTTTTTGCCATACCCTCCCTTGCGATTTGGGATACTCGGTTTATTGTTTCTTCCACCGTTTTTTTTACTATCCCCTCGTCTGGGTTGAATTTGCGCTTTAGCATTGCCATATTATGTGCCATAATTGCGGCATCTACGCTTGAGGCTATCTTTGCTGCGCAGGAGGGTTTAGCCCCGTCGCACACTATCCCCGCCACATTTGCAAGGGTGTTTGTAATGGTCATTGAAATTTCCGCCACATCTCCGCCGTATAGGTATGTTATGCCTGCACCTGCACCCGCAGCCGCACTAACCGCTCCGCAATAGGCAGAGAGCCTGCCGATTTTGGTCTTTTGGTGGATTGCAACAAGGTTGCTGAGGGCTAATGCACGGTATAGCATATCCCTTGGCAGCTTTAATTCCTTCCAATACTCGATTACAGGGATTGACACCGTCATACCCTGATTTCCGCTTCCCGAATTTATTACAACAGGTAAAACACAGCCGCTCATCCTTGCGTCGCTGCCCGCTGCCGCCTTTGCCTTTGCCCGTACTTTTATATCGTCGCCATAGACGTTAACTAGGGTCATACCAACATTTGCTCCGTATTTGTTTGCTATGCCCTCCTCCGAGATTGCGCTGTTGTACTCAATTTGCTTGCCAATTACCTCTTTAATATCGTCGATTTTGACTGTGTTTGCAAACTCGAAAATATCCGCAATATTTAGTATCCCACGGTCCGTTTCGCACAGCGAAATGTTGTGCTCGCTATGGGGCATTGAGAAGATAATCTCCCCATTTTTCTCTATCCGCACTATCCCTGTGTGGGTGTGGATAATCTCCACCGTCGCATAATTATCCCCATTTTTTGCGGTGACAATAATATGAAGCTTTGCCTTTGTATCGAGCAGCTTTGACGTGCAAATTCCGCTCTCCACAAGTGTTTTGGTGGTTTTTATATCTTCCTCGGTGACTGTTTTAAGCACCTCCAGCTCGCCATCCGGGTTGCCGCCAACCGCCCCCAAAACCGCCGCTGTTTCAATTCCCCGCATATCGCCCGACATTGGCACAACGACCCCTTTTACATTTTTAATCATATTGCCGCTTGATAACACGATAATCTCGGTTGGCATTTCCCACAAAACTTTTCTTGCCTTTGCGCTGGCATAGGCAATGGCTATCGGCTCGGTGCAGCCAAGTGCCGGCACCAGCTCCTCTTTCAAAATTTCTATATAATCGTTGTAAACTTCCTTGCTGATAGAAGGCATAAAATCTTCCTCTTTTCCATTTAAACTCTAAAAAGCTGCGCCTCGTCTATTGTTATTCTTTGTGGCGGGTATGGTGTTTGGTCTGGGTGCCCCACATCCACATAAGTGACAACCGATATGTACTCGGGCAAATTAAAATGCTTTTGCAGACGCTCTTTCATTGTGTCGTTAAAGGTCAGCCACACACCGCCAAGACCATATGCGTGCGCCGCAAGGACGATATTTTGCGCCGCCGCACCGCAATCAAGCAGACGGTTACGCACCGGATTGAAGGGGTTTGCCCTGTAAACCCGCTCATCTTGCAATAGCACAATATGCACAGGCCCACCCCTAATATCACTGCCCTTAAACAGTCCGGGTGTGCTTTCCTCCCTTATTACAAGGTAGCGTACCGACTGCAAGTTGCACGAATGTGCCGCCCACAACCCTGCATTTAGCAGTTTATCAATCACTTCGTCGCTCACTCGCTCCCCTGTCCACTCCCTTACCGACCGCCTCTCATACATAATCCTATCAAAGGCTTCCACGTCAGAGCCGCTTAGCATTGATGGGGCAAATTCTCCTAAATCAACTTTTTGCCCGTCTATTAGCTTATCTGCAATCCCAACTAGCTTAACTGCGTATTGGTAGTCGGGCAAATTGGTTGGCAAATTTTTCTCCCGCCACACAGCCATCATTTTTAGTGCAGTTTTGGTTTGGTTTTCGTTTAGCTTTTTATTTCTATATGCCGCAGCGTATGTTTGAATTTCCAGCGTGTGGTGGCACCGCTCCCTAAATCGGGCACGGAACTCCGTATCGTCCATTTTAAGTAGCTCCGCTTCATCCCTATTAAACATTTTTTCTATTTCTTCTTGTGTAAAATCCTCTATTCTTGCCATTTTTACTCCTCCTTAATCTGCTTTTGTAAAGTCGGTTGCCCAAAGCTCCATAAAGCCCTCTTTAAGCTCCTTGCCAAAGATTTTTTCAAACTCCTCCAGTGAAATCCTTGCAATTTCCTCCCCTGCCACTTCGCCAAGCTCCGCATTTAGCACCTTTACAAGGGTGAAATAAAGGTGGGCGGTGTGAAATTTAAAGCTTCTAACGTGTGTAAGCCCCAAGCGCTCCTTTGTTTCCTCAAAGTCCTTTTTGTTACCCTCGTTCATATCAAAGCCGTCCCACTCAAAGTTGCAGCAGCTCTCTCCTTTTGATAGGAAGGAGTGGATTTTAAGGTCATATTTCTCGTTAAAGCCCTTAACTAGGTTAAAATCCACGTTGTTGCAATACAAATTGCCAAACTCGGACAGGTTGTGTGCAGTCCACGCATCGCACCAGGCACATTTTTTAACCTTTGTTTTGTGTACAGGGGAGTAAGCCTCCACCTCTACCTCCATTTGTCCGTCCTCCGCTCGCCACTCACCATATGCAAGGTAGTTTTGCATTGTTAGCTCCGCACCGTCCCTTACCGCACGCTGCGCCATACGTCCTCCACGCTCCAAGCCATAGGTTGCAACACCCTTTTCAATTGCGCTTATCCCCTTATCCCCCGAAACAAGCTTTGCATTTTTTGCCAGAATTCCGAAAAGAGTTGCGTGATGCTCCACCTTATACGGGCATTTTGGGTTGCCAAGGGTGTAGCCATGGTCGGATACCGCCTTTGTGATTACGTATGCGCTCTGCTGGATAAAATCGGCAAAATCATCTCCAAAATCAAAGGTGTTATAGTTTGCGAATGCGCTCATCAAGCCTTCCTCCACCTGTGCGGCAAAGGTTTTGCACCCCATCTCAAGCACTCCGCCCTTTGTTGCGTGGCACTTTGTATTATATTCAAGGGTTTGCCTTGTTTCCAACTGGTGTGCCTGCAGGTGCAAATCAAGCTGTGGCACCAATATATCATCGCA
>CAZMCJ010000126.1:0-3298 GCA_964564795.1 uncultured Eubacteriales bacterium
GGGTCTGTTTGAGCTTGCAGATGGTGGCACAATATTTTTGGACGAAATTGGTGAGCTATCCCCACTTTTGCAAACCCGATTGCTTCGAGTTTTGCAAGAACGGGAAATTATGCACGTGGGTGGAGACCGAGTTATTCCTGTTGACGTGCGCATAATTTCTGCCACCAACAAGGATTTGGAAAATATGCCAAACGAAAAATTCAGAAAAGATTTGCTCTACCGCCTTAACGTTTTGGAGGTTAAAATTCCCCCACTTCGTGTAAGAGGGGGGGATGTGGCACTGCTTTTTGAACATTTTTATTTGGAACGCCGCCAAATAGAGGACTATGGAATGGAGTTACCCAAAGTGTGCAAGGAGATAATCTCCCTTTACACCTGGCAAGGCAACATACGGGAGTTGCAAAATGTGTGCGAACGTTTTTGCCTTTACCTAACCAAAAGCGGGGATAAAAGCGAAAAATTTATTAAGAGGTGCATTGTTAAAGCAATTGGGGAGGAAAAACTCTTTTGCGATATAACAAAAAACAGGGATGAAGGCAACATAGATGCAAAGCTAGTTGAACTGCTGGGAGAAGTTTTCTCTTACACAAAGGAACAAATAGCAGAGAAAATGGGCGTTAGCAGAACCACCTTGTGGCGAATTTTAAAGGCTAAATAAAAAACAGGTGGAGAAAATGATTAAATTATAAAACAACATATTTACGCTGTTTTATAGCATTTTTCCGTTACTATTCGCAAAAAAGGGGGAACGCATTGGTTCCCCCTAGTAGCTATTTATTAAAATATGCCTTTAAAATTTTCTTGGTGCCGCTGTCCTCGTCAAGGCTGTCAATCTCGCCGGCACCACAGCTATCGCTAGTGATTATACTAATATCCGAAGTATCAGCCGCAAATTTAGTGATGGTAAGGTTATCATTTTCTGCCCTGAAAACGGTGATAATCCAGCCGTCATCCTTAAACTCCGAGTAATAATAAATAAAATCAGCATTGTTGACATCAAGAGTTGAATCAATAAAATGCACACCAAAAGTTTTATTTTTTTTGTTCTCAATCTGGATAAAAAGCCCCTTGCCAACATCTACCCCAATTACTTCCACAAACTTTGCAATGTGCTTTTTTTCAGCCTTTCGCTCACTGGTTTTATAAAGATAGTTGGCGGATTTATTAAAATCAAAGGAGGTAAGGAGCATACTCTCCCGCTTGGAAAGCAGTGCACCAAAATCGTTCAAATGCTCTTCAAAATCGCCTGCAACCTCGTTTTTTGTTATTTCCGTAAGCTCCTTATTAACCTTATCCATAGCACTTTGGGTGGGGTAACCGCATCCCATTAGCAAAAGGCATAGCATTATTATAATAGAGTAAATTTGTTTCATAGTTATAACCTCACAACCGTAGTCCTTTTATTATAATATAAAATTTGGTAAAAATAAATACAAATATTAAAACTATTTAAAAAATGGTTTTTAAAGGGTGGATTATTGACTTGCAGAGCAAAATAAACTATACTGTTAATATAGAAATAACAGAGCAAACAGAGTTAACTGTTATGCTCTTTTTTTAGATTATGGGGGTGTTTTGCCTGAACAAATATGTGATTGCACTTGATAGCGGAACAACAAGCTCACGCGCGGTTATTTTTGATAAGCAGCAGAATATTGTGGGCTTGTGTCAAAAGGATTTTGCCCAAATTTATCCGCAGCCCGGTTTTGTGGAGCATGACCCTATGGAAATTTACTCATCACAATATTCTGTCTTAACAGAGGTTATTGCCAAAAGCGGGATAGATGTGGACGAAATTGCCGGCATAGGTATTGCAAACCAGCGTGAAACCACAATAGTGTGGGACAAGGTGACGGGCAAGCCCATCTACAACGCAATTGTGTGGCAATGCAGACGCACTGCACCACTATGCGAGGAGCTGATAGATGGTGGGTATGAGGGTCTGATTAAGGAAAAAACAGGGCTGGTGGTGGACGCATATTTCTCAGCCACCAAACTTAAATGGATACTTGATAACGCTCCCGATGCAAGAGTCCTGGCAAAGGAGGGGCGACTGCTGTTTGGAACGGTGGATACGTGGCTTGTGTGGAAGTTAACGGGCGGTGCGCTCCACATAACGGACTACACAAACGCATCCAGAACAATGATGTTTAATATTAAGGAGCTTAGGTGGGATAAGGAAATTTGCAAGATATTAGATATCCCAATGAATATGCTGCCCGAGGTTAGAAACTCCAGCGAAATTTACGGCGAGATGAACATAGAGGGCAAAAAAATTCCCATAGCGGGCATTGCGGGCGACCAGCAGGCTGCGCTTTTTGGGCAGACGTGCTTTAATAAGGGGGAGGGCAAGAACACATATGGCACAGGGTGCTTCTTCCTTATGAATACAGGCAAGGACCTGCATTATAGCAAACACGGCTTGCTAACTACCATTGCAATAGGCGGGGATACAAAGGTTAGCTATGCGCTGGAGGGTGGCGTGTTTGTGGGCGGAGCAATTATCCAATGGCTTCGTGATGAGCTGAGGATTATTGCGGACTCGAAGGATGCACAGTATTTCGCAACCAAAGTAGAGGATAACGGCGGGGTTTACATTGTACCGGCATTTACCGGGCTGGGTGCTCCCTATTGGGATATGTACGCACGTGGTAGCATTTTCGGCATAACCAGAGGTACAAAACGGGCGCATATTATTCGTGCTGCCGAGGAGTGCATTGCATACCAATCAATGGACTTGTTAGAGGCGATGGAAAAGGATACAGGGATAACGCTATCGGTACTTAATGTGGACGGTGGCGCCTCAAGTGATGGTTTTTTAATGCAGTTCCAATCGGATATAATTAACAAAGAGGTTAGCCGTCCAAAAGTCAGGGAAACAACAGCGATGGGTGCCGCCTTTTTGGCAGGTATTGCAACAGGCTTATGGGCAGATTGTGAAGAAATTAAAAAAGGGTGGAAAAAGGATTGTACCTTTACCCCTAAAATGGAGCAAAAAGAGCGAGCACACCTAACAAAATATTGGAAAAAGGCAGTAAAACAATCCCTTAGTTGGTTAGAGGAATAAAATATTTAAGGAGAATTATATGACACTACAAGAAAAATCATTAGCGCTACACAGGGAGCTAAAGGGTAAAATAAGGGTGGAGAGCGCTGTTTCTGTTACAAATAGGGAGGAACTTTCGGTTGCGTACACCCCTGGTGTTGCCGAGCCATGCAAGGAAATCAGCAAAAACGTTGATTTATCATACGAATATACAAGACGGGGAAATTTGGTTCTTGTTGTAACGGACGGAAC
>CAZMCJ010000127.1:0-3289 GCA_964564795.1 uncultured Eubacteriales bacterium
GGATGTACGAGATGGCAGGGGTTACAAAACTGATAGAATTTATTTAAAAGAGGTGGAAAAATGAAAGTAATAAATGAAATGCAAATAACATTTTTGAGCAAATCAGCGAACGAATCGTTTGCCAGAATTGCAATAAGCGGCTTTGTTAGCCAGCTTGACCCAACCGTTGACGAAATTACCGACATAAAAACCGCAGTATCTGAGGGAGTTACAAACGCAATTGTACATGGCTATGGTGATAGTGTGGGCAAAATAATCCTAAAGAGCAAGATTTATGAGGGGGGAATTGTGGAGATACATATTAAAGACAAGGGCAAGGGGATTGAAAATATAGAGGAAGCAATGACCCCATTGTTCACAACTTGCACAACGGGGGAGCGCAGCGGAATGGGACTTACAATTATGGAAACGTTTATGGATAAGCTTCGTGTTAAATCTAATGTGGGAAAAGGCACGACAGTAATAATGCGTAAGAAAGTAAAATCTAAGGGTGAATAAAGCTACATACGCGGACAACCTAGAGCTGCTAAAGCTGAGCAAAATGGGGGACAAGGCGGCAAAGGAGGAGCTAATTAACAAGAACTCTCCACTTGTGTGGAGCTTGGTGCGTCGGTATATGGGAAGAAACGTGGAGGGGGAGGACCTCTTTCAAATTGGGTGCATTGGGCTTATAAAGGCGGTCAACAAGTTTGACGAGTCCTTTGGGGTGCAATTTTCCACCTATGCTGTGCCAATGATTGTGGGGGAGATCAAGCGCTTTTTGCGGGACGATGGCGCAATTAAGGTAAGCCGTTCTATAAAGGAGCGAGGGATGAGGGTTGCGCGGGAGAATGAGCGTCTTACAAAGATATTGGGGCGAGAGCCAACCCTAACCGAGGTGGCAACATCACTGGATATGGATTTGGAGGACGCAGTGGAGGCGGTGGAGGCAATCAGTCAACCTACATCACTAAGCACCGAACTTGCGGGAGAGGATGGGGGATTTTTGCTGGAGGATACACTATTTTCCAAGGATAATGAGGAGGAAATCGTAGAGAAAATTTCCCTTTTTGAGATGGTATCAAAGCTTAAGGAAACGGAGAAAAAAATAATATTCCTTCGTTATTACAGGGGCAAAACCCAAAAGGAAGTAGCGGAGGAGATTGGAATAAGCCAGGTACAGGTGTCGAGAATGGAGAGAAGAATACTAAAAGAGATGAGAAGTGGTCTCTAGTGAGGCTATTTCTTATTTTTTTTGTTGATTTATATCCTAAAATATAGTAATATAGAAGAATATTTAACTTTTTTGTAGGTTAAAAACAAATAATAGGGGGAAAAGGTTTTGAGTAGGGAACAAATTATTTTAATAGTATTTATATGCTATATGGCGATTATGGTAGGAGTTGGTTTTTTCTTCTTTAATAAGAACAAAAACATAGCTGATTATTTCTTGGGGGGAAGGCAGCTAAACGTTTGGGTAGCGTCACTTAGTGCGCAAGCATCGGATATGAGTGGTTGGCTATTAACAGGTTTGCCGGGGCTTGCTTACCTTTCAATGGCGGGCGCAAAGGAAGCAATTTGGACGGCGATTGGACTTGCAATTGGCACCTGGCTTAACTGGATGTTTGTTGCAAAAAGGCTAAGGAGTTATACGGAGATATCAGGAAATTCACTTACATTACCCGATTATCTGGAGAATAGGTTTAAGGACAAAACAAGGATTTTAAGGCTTGCAACAGGATGTGCAATTGTTGTGTTCTTCCTTATTTATACCTCATCAATGTTTGTTGCGGGGGCAAAGCTTTTTGCAACTATTTTTGGAATACAATATCAACTTGCACTTATTATAGCAAGTGTTATCATAATATCGTACACATTTTTGGGTGGATTTATGGCGGTTTGCATAACAGACCTTTTGCAAGGAATACTTATGTTTTTTGCAATTATTTTGGTGCCGGTTTTGGCGGCAATGTACAGCGGTGGATTTGAGGCTGTTGCAACGCAAATCAACCCAAATACATTTAAAATTTTTGACGGGGCAGATGGTTCAATCACCACTCTTGTTATAATGTCCTCCCTTGTATGGGGGCTTGGTTACTTCGGCCAACCACATATTTTGGCGCGATTTATGGCAATCAGAAAGCCACGAGACGTAGGACCTGCAACGTGTATTGCTATGGTATGGGTTGTAATATCCCTTGCGGGCGCTGTTATGGTTGGTATTATGGGGCAAATTTATTTGGCGCAACCACTGGGAACGGGTCAACACGAAACGGTGTTTATGGCAATGGTTAACTCTATGTTTAGTCCGATTTTGGCGGGTGTTTTATTGTCTGCTATTTTGGCGGCAATTATGTCCACTGCCGATTCCCAACTACTTGTAACATCTTCTGTTATTGCAAGCGATTTCTACACAAACATTATAAAGAAAAATGCAAGCGATAAAGAAGTTTTAATGGTAAGCCGTGTTAGTGTTTTGGGAGTTTCAATTATTGCAGTTGCAATGGCAATGGACCCAAACAGCTCCATCTTCTCCATCGTTAGTTATGCGTGGGCGGGTCTTGGTGCATCATTTGGTCCTGCTATCGTCCTTTCATTATATTGGAACAGAATGACCCAAAAGGGCGCTATTTCCGGTGTTCTTTGCGGCGCACTTGGTACAATTCTATTCAAGTTCCTAAAGGATAACGTGGGTGGGATTTTCAGTGTTTATGAGCTACTCCCAGCCTTTGTTTTGGCTGTTGTTGTTATAATTGTTGTATCGCTGATGGATAAAAAGCCAAGCGATGAAATTTTAGAAGAGTTTGAAAGGGCAAAAGCCTTTGCAAAAGAGAGGTAACATATGATTTTTAAAAAAACGAACATATTAATCCCTAAAGATATTGATATGGAAAAGTGGAGTGTGGTTGCGTGCGACCAGTACACAAGCCAACCAGAGTATTGGCAGAGAGTTAAGGAAAGAGTTGGGGGGGAGCCTTCAACTCTTAATATGATTGTGCCGGAGAGCTATTTGGAGGGCGAAAACGTTTCGGAAATTATAAAGGACGTTAACCTTACAATGGAGAGCTACCTGGAAAAGAAAATATTCCAAAAATACGAAAAGGCAGCAATCTATGTGGAGCGGACACAAAACGATGGCAAGGTGCGCCGTGGAATTGTGATGGCAGTTGATTTGGAGTGCTATGACTACAAAAAAGGCAGCCGTTCCTATATCCGAGCGACAGAAGGCACAGTTTTGGAACGCATACCACCACGAGTTAAGGTGCGTGAAAATGCAAAATTGGAGCTGCCACACATTATGCTTTTGATT
>CAZMCJ010000128.1:0-3285 GCA_964564795.1 uncultured Eubacteriales bacterium
TTTACATGGTAAATATGTTAAGGTTTCTAACTATGTTGTTACTAAAAACGATGTGGATATTACATATGAGTTTATTTGCAAAAGCTCCACCTATACGTTTATTGACACAATAAAAGATGGGTTTGTTACAATAAGTGGCGGGCATAGGGTTGGGATTTGTGGAAAAGCCGTTATTAAAAATGGCGAGGTTGCAACCATAAACAATATAACCTCCCTAAACATAAGAATAGCTAGAGAGGTTTTTGGAGTTGCTGACAAAATCTTACAACATATTAAAAAAGAGGATAAGGTGTATTCCACACTAATAGTTGCCCCACCTTGCTGTGGCAAAACAACACTTATTAGGGATATTGCAAGGAATTTGAATGTAACAACTGCAATAACGGATACTCGTGATGAGATTGCAGGGGGACTTTCCTTTGACGTTGGGGAGGAAACGGACGTTTTGCAAAATGTTATGCGTGATAAGGGAATTTCAATGCTTGTCAGGACATTTTCACCACGAGTTGTAATAACGGACGAACTTGCATCTAGCCAAGATGTTGAGGCAGTTATAAACGGAGTATTAAGTGGTGTTGCTTTTATTGCGACAGCGCATGGGGACAGTATTGAACAAATAAAGAAAAATAAAATACTAGCTCCTTTAATTGATAATGGAATTTTTGAAAAGGTAATTGTTTTAAATAAAGATTTTATAAATAGTGGGGAATTTAGCTGTGAAGATATTAGTTAGTATGGTACTTGTTGCCCTGTGTGGGTTGTGGGGTCATATGTATGCATCAAGATTTTTAAAAAAGAGGGTGCTTATAGAAAATCTTATAACCTCCCTCCAAATGCTAAAAGGTGAAATATCCTACTCGCTCACACCTCTTGAGTATGCTTTTTGCAAAATATCCACGTGGGGTGAGGACGAGGTGTCAAATTTTTTTAAAAAACTTGGGGAAAATCTTCCCAAAAATGAAAAGACAATCTCCCAAATGTTTGAGTCAGAGCTGCAAAAAGGTAGCCTAAACATATTAGGAGAAAGTGAAAAAAGTTATATCCGCAACTTCTCCCACAAGCTTGGCAAGCAAAACGAGGAAAACGAGATAGACAACATTGAAAATACCGTTAAAAAGTTGGAGCAGTCCCTGGTTTTGGCAAAGGCAGAGGAAAACAAAAATGTAAAGCTTTATGGAAGCTTAGGGTTTATTTTAGGTGGTTTACTTGCCATTATATTGATATAGAGGAAGGGAAATAATATGAATGTAGATTTAATTTTTCAAATAGCTGCAATAGGAATTTTGGTGGCAGTTTTAAATCAAGTTTTAATACGCTCAGGGCGAGAGTAACAAGCAATGATGACAACCCTTGCGGGGCTTATCGTGGTGCTCCTTATAATAATTGGACAAATCGACCTACTTTTCACAACCGTTAAGCAAACATTTAACTTGTAGGAGATATGTATGGAAGGAATATTAAAGCTTGTTGTTATTGGTGTTGTTTCTGCCCTGCTTGCAACAACGCTAAAGCCTTATCGTCCTGATTTTGCTATGGTTGTGGCAATTTTTGCCGGTGCATTTATCCTCTATAACACGATACTTATGTTGCCACCTATTATTGAGGTTATAAAGGGAGCAGTTGCCGCAGCAAATATAAACGATGAATACCTAAGGATTGTGTTAAAAGGGATTGGAATAACATACCTTGGGCATTTTGGGTATGAGCTGTGTGCAGATGCGGGGGAGAGAGCAATAGGGGAAAAGATTATACTTGCCACAAATATCTTTGTTTTAATTCTTGCAATGCCACTTTATATTGGGGTATTTGAGCTTTTGGGCGCGTTGATTGAGGGGTGAAAAATATGAAAAGGCTTTTTTCCCTTATTTGTGTGATTTTTATTTTGTCACCACTTTTAATCGTTGGCGCAATAGACCCATTAGAGAGCCAAATGGCGCTGTTTGATATCGAAAGTTTAGACCAAATGCTCAATTTTGACGGGGATATATTACTTGAGGGCAGAGGGGCGAAGGAAGTTATGATAGATGTACTAAAGGGGGATATTGGCAAGGAAAATTTGCTTGCGGAGGTGATAAGCCTCTTAAAGGGGGCGCTACTAAAAGGAATAAACGGCTCTAAGCAGATACTTTTTATCATAATTATCTCAGGCATTTTGAATGTTTTGGGTGGAGAAAATAAAAGTAACATTAAAATGGCAAACACCCTTTGTGTTATGTGGGCAGCACTTGTTGCTATTAAGGTTTTTTCCTCCTTTGCGAGTTATGGTATAGTTACGGCGCAGAGAATAACAGGGCTTGTTAGGGTGATGGTGCCGGTATTAGCGGGAATGTTAGTTGTAGGGGGCAAGGCTATTGCAGCGGCTAAAATACCTATTATAATTATGGGATTATGCCTAATAATAAACGAAATAATCAGGAATATTTTTATCCCACTTCTTTATCTGTATATAGCAGTTCGGTGTGCATCATCTGCATATGGGGAGGACACCTTTGAGGGAATAGGTGACGGAATACGCTCCTTTTTAACATATGGGTTAGGGGTTAGCTTTACCATTTTTACTGCAGTTGTTGCACTACAAGGTGCAGCTTTTAAGGTGGCTGACGGTGCACTAACAAGGACGATAAAGTATACGCTTAGCAGTGGAATTCCATTTGTTGGGAGAATTATTGCTGACGTAAGCGAGATAATTTTGGGGTGTGGCTCCTTAATCACCTCCGCCTTTGGCATTTTCGGTATTTTAGCTGTTATAGGCATCGGAGCAATGCCGGTTGTAAATTGCCTGGTGAACGGTTTTGTGTATAACCTTCTATCGGGTGTAAGCAAAACAGTTGGGGGGGCTTCCCTTGCTAAAATGCTAAAAAGCTTTAGCGAGGGTTTTTTAATCCTAAGTGCTATAACGGGGGGCGTTTGTATGGTCTTTATTATATCCCTTGCTGTGGTTGCAACGAAAGGCGGGGTATAGATGGGGCATATTAAAGAAACTATTATGGCTATGATTGCACTTTTATTTATGCAAGCTGTTATATCGGGGCTTATGCCAAATAAAAAAAGTAATGCCCTAAATGTAGTTGTGGGTATGACAACACTTCTGTGCGTTTTATCGGTGGTTGGTGTTATTAAAAATTTTGAACTGGAAGATTTTAATTATGAGGTGTATTTGAATGTGGGTCAAGGAGAGCAAATAGTTGTGGAGCAAACAATTGCCTTAACAAAAGCACAAATTGAAGATGATGTTAAGAAGATGGCAATAGAAATAGTGGGGGAGGAGCCAAAAGAGGTGGAAGT
>CAZMCJ010000129.1:0-3256 GCA_964564795.1 uncultured Eubacteriales bacterium
ATTGTTTTCGATTGCAACAACCTTGCTTTTTGATGTGTTTTTATTCTCCTTTAAAGAAACCACGCTATAACGCTGTGGTGTTAAATCATATTTTGAAAGAAATGCATGTTTAAAATCATGTTCTCCTTTAAGATTTGCCCTACCATTTAGAAAATAAAGCTTGTGACCACTTAAAGCTACAATCAGGTTTGCATCCTTATACGCAACATCAATTGCCATATCATCAACAAACGAATGCTCTCCTGTAGACTCTTCCTCATTCAAACTAAAGGTTTTTATGTTGCTATCCATAACTCCATCAATTGTTGCTAGCGTTAAAACAGCAATATTATCACTAATTGGCGAAACTGCACTATCAACAATAATATTATCAGCACTATACCATTTGTAAATTTCCTGAAGTGCGTTGTTAAAAACACTAACAACTCCCTTATATCCACTTTTAGAGGTTACAATAAGGAAATATCCCGCATCATTTACATCAGCTGTTATAATATTACCGTCCGTTGTTATACTTTTCACCACTTCCTTACCAAGTATTACATTTAGTGTGCTTTGGCCCATTTCGTAACCTAGTAAATATTTTTGGCCACTTTTAGCAACGGGTTTATTAAAATTTTGTGTAATGTGAAATATATTAGAAGATGATGGCACGTAAATTTTTATTCCATCAATACCCATCACTACAAGGTTATTTCCATAAACAACACTTTGGTTTCGCCTGTCTCCAATAAAGGCAAACTCCATTGAGGTTATACCGTTTTTATTTGGTGCTATATAATTTTTAAGCTCCATTATCGCAATGCGTGCGTTATCAACTGTTAAGTAGTCCCTATAATAAAAGATGGTGACACACAATAAAAGAGCAATAAAAATTTTTATTCCCATTTTAGCAATTGCGGTGCTTTCCAGATTGATTTTTGGCAGTTTTTGAATTATATTATTTTCATCTGTTTCAAAGTCGCCCTTTCGTTTAACCCTCAACCACAACCCTCCTCATCATAAAAAACCTTGTTAAGGTATAGCCCATCCGGCGGAACAGTTATGCCCATAACAGTCCTGTCCCCATTTATCATTCCTTTTTTCACATCGTCAATAGTTAGCTTGCCTGCGCCTACGTACAAAAGTGTCCCAACAATAATTCTAACCATATTGTAAAGGAACCCATCTGCCGCTATTCTAAACTCAATTATATCATTATTTTTTATAATCTTCAAATAATAAATTTCCCGTATTGTGGAGTTAACCTGACCACCCGCAGACATAAAACACACAAAATCCTTCTTTCCCACAATTATTTTTGCACATTGCCTCATTTTTTGAATATCTAGATTGTAGAAAACACGGTAAGTTAAGTCGTTATTTATCGGGTTGTTAAATCGTGAATTCTCAATTCGGTAAACATATTCCTTACCTTTACACGAATATCTTGAGTGGAAATCTTCTGGAACATCCTTAGCAAAAAAGCAAACAATATCCCGTGGAAGCTTTGTGTTAAGAGCCATTGCAAAGGATTTCATTGGTATCTTTGTTTCGCAAAAAAAGTTTACTACACACTCATTTGCATGCACTCCACTATCCGTCCTGCTGCACCCGATTATAGAGATTTGTTGCCCCAACAGGTTGAAAAGCGCCCTCTCCACCTCACCTTGAATGGTTACACCATTTTGCTGAATTTGGAAACCACAATAATTTGTTCCCTTGTATCTAATTTTAAGAAAAATGTTTTTCATATAAAAATCCCTATATTAATACTTAAAAATGATACTGCTAAAAGTACAAATATAGCTACAGCGTCAATTGTGCCATATTTTAGCTCCTTTAGCCTTGTTCTATTTTCCCCACCTCGGTAGCACCTGCACTCCATTGCTATTGCAAGCTCGTCTGCGCGGCGAAATGCCGATATGAAAAGCGGAACAAGTATTGGAATAAGCGCCTTTGCACGTGATATTAGGCTTCCTGTTTCAAAATCCGCCCCCCTTGCCTTTTGCGCGGACATGATTTTATCCGTTTCCTCAATCAAGGTTGGGATAAAGCGAAGGGCAATCGTCATCATCATTGCAAGCTCGTGAACAGGTAGTTTAAAACGTTTTAATGGCGACAATAAGTTTTCAATACCGTCGGTTAAAACTATCGGGGAGGTTGTGTATGTTAGCATTGATGTGCCTATAATCAAAAACACCAACCGTATAACCATAAAAACCGAAAGAATAATACCCTCTTTAGTAATTTTAAAAATCCAAAAATCAAAAATTGGTGTTCCACTTGTATAAAAAATATTTAAAACAGCAGTAAACACCACAATAAACATTATAGGTTTTATACTTTTGACAATCATGTTAAATGATATTTTGGAAACGAGGATAACGCTAAGTAAAAATGCCCCCATAATCACATATCCCAAAAGGTCTTTAATCAAAAAAAGTGCTATAACGTATAACGTAACACCAATTAATTTGGTGCGTGGGTCCAGCCTGTGGATAAAGCTGTCCCCAGGGAAAAACTGGCCAAGAGTAATGTCTTTTAGCATAATTTCCCTCTCTTTTCCAGTAGTTTTAAAATTTCTCTTTTACCGTCTTCTATGTTGAAGATGTTCTCGTCAACCTGTAGTCCTCGTTTTTTTAGTTCCTTAAATACCTTTGTAATCTCTGGAATATCAAGCCCTAGCTCGAATATTTTTTCGCTTTGAGAAAAAATTTCCCTAGGTGTGCCACAAAGTGCAACACCGCCCTTATCCATAACAAAAATTTTGGAAACGTTGTTTGCAACGTCCTCCATCGAGTGGGATACCAAAATAACGGTGTTCCCGACTTGCTTTTGGTATGCTTTGATGTTTTTCAGCAAATCGTCACGACCCTTTGGGTCCAGTCCCGCTGCTGGCTCATCTAATATTAGCACCTTTGGTTCCATAGCAATAACACCCGCAATTGCAATGCGCCTGCGTTGACCGCCTGATACATTAAATGGCGATTTTCCAGCCATATCAAAAGGAAGCCCTACAAATTTACACGCATTTCGCACACGTTTGTCCACTTCCATATCATCAAGGCCCATATTTTTTGGACCAAAAGCAATATCCTTATATATTGTTTCTTCAAACAGTTGGTATTCTGGAAATTGGAATACTAGCCCAACATTAAAGCGGATTTGGCGCAGTTTTTTCTTATCCGCCCAGATATCCTCTCCCTCAAAGCTGATTTTTCCTGATGATGGGGTAAGCAGACCGTTTAAATGCTGTATTAGGGTCGATTTGCCC
>CAZMCJ010000130.1:0-3146 GCA_964564795.1 uncultured Eubacteriales bacterium
AAGGGTCTTGCCGCTTCCCGTTTGGGACTGCACAACCACATTCTTTTTTTGTAGAATTAGTGGTACAACTTTCTTTTGCTCCTCGTTTAATTCCTCTTTATTCTTCGTCTTTTGGGTATTTAAAATCTTCTCATTTAACACCGTTTTATTCTCCACTTCCTTTTTTACTATTATACAACATTTTCTTTAAAATTAACAGATTTATTTTAAATGATAAAACCCAACGATTAAGTTATGGCAAGGCTTATTCAATATTCAACCGTTTAATCAGGTATGGTAGCGCACGTTCAAAGCAAACACCATAGCGTTTTTCCAAATCCATCTGCACTGTTAGTTCAATACATTTTTCAACATAATCAACCGCTATTTGAGCCCCCTCCGGCAGTGAGAAACCGCACATCAATGCACTTAAGAGGGTGCTGCCAAAGATGTCCCCCGTACCGTGGAAGTATCCCATCACTCGCTCGCAAAAGGCGTAACTAATCTCACCCGTTTGGCTGTCATACGTTGCCGCACCCAACTCTCCTTCTCCAAAGGAAACGCCGGTTATAACAACCTTTTTAGCACCCATTTTGCTAAGTTTCTTCATTGTTTCTTCAATATATTCCTTTGTGTAGTCCTCCCCCACAAAGTCCTCTCCCAGCAGAAACGCTGCCTCAGTAAGGTTTGGCACAACTACATCGGCAAGGCTACACAGCTTACCCATATCCCGCGCCATTTCCGGGGTATACGTCTTATAAAGTTTACCGTTGTCCCCCATAACGGGGTCAACAAGTATAATTGTACCATCACTTTTAAATTTTTCAAAAATATCAGCCACCAGCTCAATTTGCTCAAATGACCCCAAAAATCCGCTGTAAAGTGCATCAAACTGAATATTAAGAGTTTGCCAGTGGTCTGTAATCGGCACAATATCACTTGTTAAATCTCGGTAGGTGTACCCCTCAAACCCACCTGTATGGGTGGATAACACCGCAGTTGGCAACACCCTTGTATCAAACCCCGCAACTGAAAGTATTGGCAGTGCAACGGTTAACGAGCATCTCCCCGCGCACGATATATCGTGGATTGCAAGAACTTTTTTTTGCTTTTCCATAAGTTCGCTCCTTGAATTTTATTTTGTTTTATTATATAATAAAACTGATACCTTTAAAAGTGTCAGTTTTATATTTTTATACAGTACCAGTTGGAGGGAAATATGCTAACAATATTATTTGATAACCAAAAACCGATATACATTCAAATTTACGAATTTATAAAAAATGAAATAAGGAGCGGTTCTATTGCCGCCCACTCACCCCTCCCCTCCCGACGCAAGCTTGCAAGCCACCTTGCAGTCAGCCTTAACACCGTTGATTCTGCCTATGCACAGCTTATTGCAGAGGGGTATATTCAGGCGAAACCAAAGCGTGGTTACTTTGTGTGTGAGCTTGATGAATATGTGCACACCCCACCAAAAAAGGTGCAAATTGTCCCACCACAGCAGACCAACACAACTGTAAAAATCGACTTTTCACCAAGTGATGTAGACAACACCTTGTTCCCATTTGAACCACTTAAAAAGATATTCAAAACAACCTTTAGCAGGGATGATCTAAGCATTTTAAAGCGCCCAAACCCACAGGGCGAGCCATCCCTGCGCCTTGCGCTAACCGATTTTCTGAAACGCTCCAGGGGGGTATTGTGTGATAGTGAGCAAATTATAATAGGCAGTGGAACGGACCACCTTTTGCAAATTTTAAGCCATATTTTTGGAGAGGAAAAAACGATAATTTGCGAAAACCCCGTTTACCTAAAGGCATATAAAATTTTTAAAAACCTAAACCATTTGGTTGTGCCGGTTGATATTGACGAAAAGGGGATACGCACAAGCGAGCTTACCCCATTTTCCTCTGTCGCAATCTACATCACCCCCTCCCACCACTTCCCTCTTGGCATTAGTATGCCAATCGACAGGAGGTTAAGGCTGCTTAACTTTACCAACACCCACAGCGAAAACTATATTATAGAGGACGATTACGACAGCGAATTTCGATATAATGAAAAGCCAATCCCCTCCCTCCACAGTATTGACAAGGGTGGGCGAGTCATCTACATCGGGACTTTTTCAATGTCCATATCCCCTTCAATCCGCGTTAGCTATATGGTTTTGCCAAAGAGTCTTCTTACGCGCTACAAGCAAGTTCTCCCTGATTTGACCCTAAACGTTTCGGCGTTGGAGCAGCGAATGATTGCAGAGTTCATCGTGGGAGGTGGTTTTGAGGTGCATATAAATAAAATGCGCAAGCACTACAAGGAAAAGCGCTCCTTTTTTATGGAGAAGCTAAGACCCCTTAAGGAGCATATCGATGTGCTTGGTGAGGATGCCGGACACCACCTTTTGATGCGGCTTAAAACAGGGCTTAGCGAAAGGGAAATGTGCGAAAAAGCCCTTAAAATGGGGATTAAGCTATATCCCATCTCCCCATATTTTTTGAACGGGGTAACGAGGGAGTATGGAAGCGTTGTGCTGGCTGGGTATTCAGCGCTCACCTTATCCCAAATTGACGAAGGGGTGGAGCTGATTAAAAAGGCATGGGAGCTAGATATTTATTAGTTTTCCTACTTTTTATATTGTTTTCATATCCGCAAAAAAATAGGATAACTACCACTTTATGGAGTTATCCTATTTTTATGTATTTTCAATTCTCTACTTTACAAAACCAAAAGCACTACAATTCCAAGCGCAATCCTATACCATCCAAACACCTTAAAATCGTGTCTTTTGATGTATGTCATTAAAAATTTAATTACGATAACCGAAACAACAAACGCAACCACCATACCAATTCCAAGAGTTAGCACCTCCACACCCGTGAATGCAAAGCCAAATTTTAGCATTTTAAGGAAACTTAACCCAAACATAACAGGCACAGCAAGGAAAAATGTGAACTCCGCCGCCGCAACGCGCGATACCCCAATCAGTAGTGCGCCAATTATGGTTGCGCCCGAGCGTGAGGTTCCGGGTATAATTGATAGTACCTGAAAAAGTCCAATCATCAGTGCTGTTTTATATGTAATATTCGCCAAGGTTTTTATTTGTGGAACACGTTTTTTGTTCCAGCTTTCAATCACAATAAAGGCAACTCCGTAAAAAATTAACGCCC
>CAZMCJ010000131.1:0-3099 GCA_964564795.1 uncultured Eubacteriales bacterium
GGCTTTACATCAACACAATTATAAATGATGTGGGGTTTGAAAAGGTGGAAAATGATTACGAGTATAGAGATGAGCTAAAAAACTTTAGCGAAAAATATGGCAACGAGGCACTCCACCAAAAGCTTAAAGAGGTGGACGAGGAAAACTTTAACCGCCTCCACCCAAACGATGTTACAAGGGTAATACGTGCGCTAGAGGTTTTCAAGGTTAGCGGAAAAACAAAAGGTGAGCTTGACAGGTTATCCCAAACGAAAAAAAGCAGCTACACCCCGCTTATGATTGCCCTTAACTATACAGACAGGGCGGTACTATATGAGCGCATTAACAAGCGTGTGGACATTATGATGGAGCGTGGGCTTTTAGATGAGGTTCGGGAAATCCACAAAATGGGTTATGATAGGAAAAAAACAGCCCTTCAAGCAATTGGATATAAGGAGCTTTTAGAATATTTTGATGGGAATATTACCCTACAAAAGGGGATAGATGATATAAAGATGGAATCACGCCGATATGCAAAGCGCCAACTTACGTGGTTTAGGCGGGACGAGCGAATTAATTTTATTATGTTAAACAAACAGACGACTATTGATGATATAATTAGCCAAGCTATGGATATCTATAATAAGTGGGAGGGCAAAAATTGAAAAAGCAATTCATTTCACTCTTTACAATAATTTTTTTTATATATATCGGGGTTCAACTTTACAATCTAAACACTATTAAGGTCACTACTGAGCGTGTTATGTACTATACAGCGGGGAAAGGCTTTACAATGGACGGAATTGTCTTTCGTAACGAAGACGTGCTTTATAATATGAATGGTGGGGTTGTTTCCTCTATGGTAGCAGAAGGGGCGCACGTTGGTGTTGGAGCTAATGTTGCAACTGTTTATCAAGACGAAAAAGATGTGCAAACAAAAATGAAGATTAGGGCACTAGACGAGATGATTGCAAAGCTTAGGGAGGTTGAATCCCCAACGGGGCTTACAATTCGTGACCCAATAGCAATTGATAATAAAATTGCAAGCGTTATAAACAACGTAGTTTATGATATTGGTCGGTATGATATGAGCTTTATGTATAACTATACAGATGAGATTGAGTTGCTTTTGACTGCAAAAAGCTTGGCTACAAATAAGGTGCAAAGTTATGAGCCACAAATAAAGGAGCTGGTAGCGGAGCGCAATAAGCTAGAGAACTCCATTAACAGAAGTGTGGAAGATGTTTACACACCCGTTTCCGGTTATTTTTGCACAACCATCGATGGAATGGAGGAAATACTTACCCCTAAAATGCTAAACAGCGTAAACGTTGCGGACGTGGATTCAATAATGGCGATGGAAAAGGAAAAACCAGACCCTTATTCCTCATTGGTGGTGGGTAAAGTAATTAGGGATTTTTATTGGTATTATGTTGGCTCTACTGAAACGGAAAATCTAAAAGGTATAAAGATTGGGCAAAATGTTAATATGAAGTTTCCATTTAATGCTGTGCAACAGATACCGGGGGAGATTTACCACATATCGGGTGATGACAACGGGCGAAGTGCAGTTGTAATTAGAAGCAATGTTTTTGATGAAGACATAAAGGTTTTACGAAACGAGCGGTGCGATATTTCCTTTAGCTCATACAGCGGTATTAAAGTGCCAAAGAGTGCACGGCGTGTTGTTGATGGTAAGATTGGTGTTTTTGTGCTAAGGGGTAGCGTGTGCGAATTTAAAGAAGTTGACGTTTTATATGAGGGTGAGGATTACTTAATTGTTAAAAAATACGACCCGTATTTTGTGGGCAAAGGGTGCCTGCAGCTAACTGATTTGGTTATAACGGAAGGCAAAAATTTGCACAACGGCAAAATTGTTAGATAGAGGGAGCGAGTTTTATGGACGATTTAAAGGCTAATATTTTGAACCTTTTGTCAGAAGTGTCAGAGCTTAGCAAGGATGTTACAGTAGTAGCTGCTACAAAAACACAAAGTGTCCAAATTATTAATAAAGCAATTGAATATGGTATAACTGATATTGGGGAAAATAGGGTGCAAGAGCTTATTAACAAATATCCATTTATTAATAAGGAAAAGGTAAATATTCACTTTATTGGGCATTTGCAAACAAATAAGGTTAAGTATATTGTTGATAAGGTGTGCTTGATACACTCGGTAGATAGTATAAAGCTTTTGGAGGAGATCGACAAGGAGTGCTTTAAGATTAACAAAGTTATGGACGTGCTTTTGCAGGTTAACGTTTCTAAGGAAAAGAGTAAAAGTGGCTTTTATATGGAGGAGATTGACGATGTTTTGAAAAAATGTGGTAGTTATACCAATATAAGGGTCAAAGGATTTATGACAATACCGCCGGTTTTTCAGTCAAAATACCCAAAAAACGATATTTTTGACACCCTTTACAAAAAGTTTATTGACACAAAGGTAAAAAAATACGATAATGTTATTATGAGAATTCTGTCTATGGGGATGAGCCTTGATTATAGAAGCGCTATCCTTTGCGGTTCCACAATGATTAGAGTGGGCAGGAGCCTCTTTGGTGAGAGAGAAAAAATGTAATGATATAAAATGGAGGAATAAAAATGAGCTTTGTAGGAAAATTGAAAGATTTTGTTGGTATGCCAAGTGATGAAGAATACGAGGAAGCAATGGAAGAGGAATACTCTGAAAGACCATATATTAACGAAATGTCAAAAAAGAACAAGGTTGTTAACCTTAATTCTAATGCCAATAATGCACTTCAAGTTGTTTTGGTAAAACCTGATAGATTTGAGAATGCAACTGATATTGCGGACCACTTAAATGAAAAAAGAACGGTTGTTCTAAACCTTGAGGCTACGGATAAGGAAACATCAAGAAGGCTAATTGACTTTTTATGTGGTGTTGCTTATGCAAATGGTGGAAAAATCCAAAGGATTGCTAACGCAACATTTATTATAACTCCATTTAATGTTGATATGATGGGGGAAGTTTTGGACGAGATTGAAAGCAGTGGAGTATTATTCTAAAATGCTTTTTTAGATGGAGGTGCTTGGCTATAATTACAGATATTGTACTAAGGGCAGTCACGTTGCTGATTGAAATTATCCAGTTTTTTATGCT
>CAZMCJ010000132.1:0-3090 GCA_964564795.1 uncultured Eubacteriales bacterium
GTATAACATATTCAATATCAATTTTCTCATCACTAATATTTTTATTAGCTTTATATGTTTTAAGAACTTTAATTTCTGAAGCTAATGTTTGGAGACACCCTCTATTGCCACAGGTGCAATATTCACCGTCGGGAATTATTGTTGTGTGTCCAAACTCCCCTGCAACACCTGTTGCACCCTCGTAGACATTTCCGTCGATAACAATGCTACCACCAATACCACTACCCACATATAATAGCAGAAAATCCGTTATTTTTTGTGCACTACCAAATAGCTTTTCACCGTTTGTCATTGCTCTAACGTCATTATCTACAAAGACAGGTATATTAAACTCGCTTTCAAAAACGTCTTTAATCCTAACATTTTCCCACCCTAAGTTGGGTGCAAAGATAGCAATACCTTCATCCCGCTTAACAAGGCCATGGATACCAACACCAATGCCGATTATTGGTTTTTTGGAAACCTTAAACATCTCCTTAATGGCACCAATAGTAATGTTCATTGCTTCCTCTTGAGTTACCATTGTTGGGTTTAAAATTTCAAATGTGTCAATTATTTTCGCATCCATATTAGTTAGCACAATCTGAAAAATTTTGCTACCCATATATATGCCAATTGTATTAAAAGCGTCGCCACATATTTTAAGCATAACGGGTTTGCGTCCACCTTTGGAAACACCCCGCTCCGCCTCCGACACTATTCCAATATTGATAAGCTCTTGGGTTATGTTGGTAACCGTTGCAGGAGTCAGCCCCGAAACCTTTGCAACATTTG
This sequence comes from uncultured Eubacteriales bacterium, assembly GCA_964564795.1. Taxonomy (GTDB): domain Bacteria; phylum Bacillota; class Clostridia; order Oscillospirales; family RGIG577; genus CAZMCJ01. The sequence continues at coordinate 775 of CAZMCJ010000132.1, forward strand.
CCCTTGATATATGCCCATTTTCTCGAATTATTCCAAGAATTAGGGCTGTGTTCATATTCTTCATCAAAGAAAAACTGCCAGTTCCTAGCTTGCTCATCTCAACTCACCTGCCTATTTTAATAATTCCATTGCTTTTTTCATCTGTGGGTCCTCATCTGGTGTTAGGTCATAAAAGTTAGCAAACTGCTCCTCTGTCATCTCCACCTCATAATCAGGGATAACACCCACTCCCTCAAGGTTTCTACCACTTGGGGTGTAAAACAATGTGTCCGATATTGCAAGACCGGTGCCATCATTTAATGGCATTATGGATATTCCTGTTCCCTTACCAAATGTTGTTTGACCAACAATTTTTGCCTTGCCATAATCTTGCATTGCTGCTGCAAAAAGTTCTGCTGCACTTGCTGTGTTTTCGTTAGTCAATACAACCATATTTGCAATAATTTCATTTGCATCAGAATCGTATGATACTGTTTCACCATTTTTTGAAACTAATTTATAGATGTTACCCTTTGGCAATAGTATATCTAAAATCTCTGCAATTGCTTCACTATCGCCGCCGCCGTTGTTTCTAACATCAAAAATAATTCCTTTTGTTTTAGAAAGCTTTTGTGCTTTATCAATAGCTTCTTTAAATTGTTCGGGTGTTTTTTTATTAAACTCTGTTATTGTAATTTTAGCAAATTCCTTTACCTGTTCAATCTTAACGCTCTCCATCACTACAATATCACGCACTATTTTAAGGTCCTCTTGTTTATCGTCACGCAATAGATGAACTGTAACTTCTGTGCCCTTTTCGCCCAAAATTTCGTCCACTAGCATATAGTATCCAATATCGGTTAGCATTTTATCGTTCGCTCCAATAATTTTATCCCCTGGGATAATACCGGCTTTTTGAGCTGGGGAATTTTCAAACACGCTCATAACCTTAAGATATCCATCTTGCACTTTACTTACTACGCTAACTCCAATGCCCACCAAATCTCCCTTATTGTTTTCCATAAGGCGAGTGAATTCCTTTTCGCTAAAGTAGCTACCATACTTATCGCCAGTACCGGCAACAAGCCCATACATTGCGCCGTCCATCATCTTTTGATCATCAAGTTCTCCACCTACGTAAATTTCCTTATATACCTCAGAAACGTATGCAAGCTTTTTAAAAGCAGCATCATATTCATCAAGAGAGTTTACAAGTGTATTTGTGTAGTTAACAAAAAACATACTTGTTGCACCAAAGGTTATAACGCATGCAATTGCAGACACCAAAAGGTGTGTACCATATTTTTTTAAATATTCTTTCAAATCGTATTTCTCCTGTTAACTAAAATAGTTCATTGGGTTTTGGTATACCCCATTCTTACGCACCTCAAAGTGCAAGTGGTTACCTGTTGAATATCCTGTGCTGCCAACTGCCATAATTGATTGACCTTTTTTAACAGTAGCCCCTTGTGAAACAAGTAGTCTGCTACCATGTGCATAAAGGGTAGAAATTCCGCCGCCGTGGTCAATAACAATATAATTACCATATGCATAGCTTGTGCCTGCAACAATAACCTTACCACTATTCATTGCAACAACATTAGCACCATATGGTGCCCCTATATCTGTTCCTGTATGCAATTTATAGACCCCTGTTGTTGGATGATCTCTATTGCCATAATGAGATGTTATGTTAGAGTATCCCGGGCAAGGCCACGTAAATGTTCCGCCAACATATTCCTTTGTTTGGGATAGCTTTATAAGCCTATCAATCTCTGAATTTATTGCTTTTTCCTGTTTGTTAACTTCTAAAATTTGCTTTTCAAACTCAGCTTGATCAGTTTTCAAAGTGAAAAGCAACTCAATACTTTCCTTATTCTTTTTCACAAGCTCAAGTTTTTTTGTTTCTTGTGTAGCCTTAACTTCCTCGTTTTCTATTTTGGAGGCTTCCAGTTCTTCCTTTGCCTCTCGCACCCGCTCACGCATTTGTTTTAAATCAACAAGCAACTTTTTGTCATACTCAACAATTGTGGAAACAATGTCTGTATTAGTTAGGAAGGAAGAATAGGAATCGCTGGATAGCAATAGCTCTATATAACTTATGCTACCTTGCTCGTAATTAGCACGCACACGTTTTGCAAACATTTCATCCTGGTGGTTAACCTTTGCAATCGCATCACTCAGCTCTTTTTCCTTTATTCCTATTTGTCCGCTAAGCTCTGCAATAAGTTCCTCTAACGTGTCAATCTCTCTTTGTGCTACGCTAATTTGTTTATCCAAATTAAGTTTTTGTTGTGTTGTTTTATCAATATCACCCTTTATTTCTTTAAGCTCAGC
>CAZMCJ010000133.1:0-1897 GCA_964564795.1 uncultured Eubacteriales bacterium
GCACAAAGTGGAGCACCACAGGTTACGCCATTTACAAGTCCGCTTAGTATGTTTGGGATATCCGCCTCCGCTCTCTTGGTAGAGTAAGCGTTTTTCCCTCCACGCCTACGCTCTAAAAATGCCGATATCTCATCAAGGGAAATACTTTCACCCGCCGGCAGTCCATCAATTACAACACCGATGGATTTAGAATGTGACTGCCCAAATATTTGCACCTTTATTTTATTACCTATCATAGATGACATCTGCATCTCCTCCTAACGCTTTGTAATGTTCAAAAAACAATGGATATGATTTATTGACAGCCTCAGCGCCCAAAATTGTAACAGGATTTTTGCACGCCACCGCAGCAGTAGCCGCTGCCATAACAATTCGGTGGTCGCCACATCCGTCCACAACACCACCGCCGAGTGAGCTTACTCCGTTTATAATAAAACCGTCATTTGTTACCTCAATGTCCGCACCAAGTGCTTTTAACATAGTATACGTTGTGTTCAAGCGGTCACTTTCCTTTGCTTTAAGCCGTTCGCCGCCATAAATTTCCGTGCGTCCAATGCGAAGTGCGGAAACAACGGCAAGCACGGGGCCTAAATCGGGAATTTGCGTTAAATCTATTCGCACATCTCCACCCGAAATTTTAAGTGAATCGAGTATTTGCATAACCGACTTATCACCCTGCGCTGACAAATCATTCAAACCTTTTACTGTGATGTCACACCCTAATGCATTCATACACAAAAAGAATGCGGAGTTGGACCAATCGCCCTCTATCGTAGCCTCTTGGGGTGATTTATATATTTGACCGCCGCTTATAAAAAAGCCGTATTCGGTTTTTTCAATGGACACAGAAAAATCACAAAGGGTAGCAAGGGTCATATCCACATAAGCGGACGATTGCAGGGGAGTAGTCAATATAATGCGGCTGTCCACCTCAAGGAGTGGAAGGGAAAGCAATAGTCCCGAGATAAACTGCGATGAAATATCGCCCGGAATATAAAAATCCCCCCTCCTTAATTTGCCACAAACAGTCATAGGCAGTGTGTCGCTGCTGATTTTGCACCCGTGCCGCACAAGCTCGCTACAAAGGGGGGCAAACGGACGTAAAGGCAATCGACCACATCCTGTCATGGTAAAACTCTCAAACAGTGCTGCTGCAACAGGCAGTAAAAACCGTGCGGTGGAGCCGCTCTCTATGCAGTCAAGGTTGGGGGAGTGGTTGGTACTATTAAATGGGCTTACGCTAATCACATTACCCTTTTCTTGAATTTCACAGCCAAAGGCTCGCAAGCACTGCAACGTTGCCATAATATCATCAGATAGTGCGTTTGTATAAATTTTTGTCGGCTCATTTGCAAGCGCCGCCGCAATAAGTGTTCTATGTGCCGCAGATTTTGAGGAGATGGCATCAATCTCTCCCATTAGCTTTTTTGGTCTAATTGTTACAGTCATAATAGCCTCCTATAAACGCTTCAACCTGTGTTATAGGTATAGGATAAAGGCGTGCACTCCCTATTTCCTGCGGTACAATAAGTGTAAGGGTGTCGTTACCTCGCTTTTTATCCGATAACATTTTCTCTGCAATTGTGTTTTGGGGATAATCACAATCTGTGGGTAACCCAAAGCGCTTCAGTAAAGTGCAAAGTGTATCCGCAAACGGCTGACTGCACAGCCCGTAGTTTTGTGCAAGATATGTCATCTTCACCATACCAATAGACACCGCGCTGCCATGTGATATTGTAAAACCACTTAGTGCCTCAATAGCGTGGCCTATGGTATGCCCAAAATTAAGTAATTGCCGCTGTCCTGTGTCAAACTCATCTTCTCCAACAATTTGGGCTTTAATTAGTACACAGCGACGAACTATATCAATAATATTAATATTATCCTCAAAAAGTTT
>CAZMCJ010000133.1:1907-3049 GCA_964564795.1 uncultured Eubacteriales bacterium
TCGGAAAAGACATTTTGCGGAAGGGTTTTGAACATTTGTGTACACACAAGCACCAAGCACGGTTGGTAAAATGCTCCCACAAGGTTTTTACCTGAAGTGAGGTTCACACCTGTCTTGCCGCCCACCGATGAATCTACAGCCGCAAGAAGTGTTGTGGGAATTTGCACATAATCAATTCGCCTAAGGTATACCGATGCCACAAAACCTGTTAAATCGCCCACAACGCCTCCGCCCAATGCAACCAGTAAGTCGGTGCGAGTAATGTGGTGTTTCGCCAAGAAGTCCAATATATTTCCAAAGTTTTCAAGTGTTTTTGAGCCCTCACCGTTTTTTATGATAAAGTTTAGCACTTTAAACCCTTGCGCGGCAAGACTATGGCTAACTTCCTCTCCGTAGAGGGGGAAAACATTATCGTCGCTAATAATAACAGCGGTGCACGGCTGTTTCACTTTTCGCAGTAGTGCTCCGTAATCAAGCCCTTCCCCTATGACAACATCATATTTACCACCGATTGTTTTAACCTCTACCCTTGTTTCCACTTTGCTTCCTCCTTATCGTCCGCAATTTTTATGTCCGAACCATGATTTAAAAGCTCTTTCATTTGTGAATAATCACCACTGATTAGCGCCTTTTTATATTCTTTAAGTTGCGTAATATAGTTATCAATTTCATCTAATAAATTATCTTTATTTTCAAAAAACAATTCTGTCCACATATTAGAGTTCAGCTGTGCAACCCTTGATAAGTCCTTGTAGCTACCAGCAGAAAAGCCATATCTATGTTTGAGTGTATCACTCTTTACATAAGCATTTGAGGCGATATGTGCAAGCTGTGATGTATATGCAATCACTCGGTCGTGTATATCCGCCGTTGTAACATTAACCCGTGCAAATCCTAAATGCAGAAAAAACCGCTTTGCGTTTTCAAGGGCAACTGCATCAGTTTTTTCGTTTTCGCACAGTATCATTGTCGCACCACAAAATAGCTCTGCAAAAGAGGAGTCAAAGCCGCTTTTCTCTATGCCTGCCATAGGGTGTCCCCCTATAAAATGCACTCCATAGCTTTGTGCAAGAGTGCAAATTTCCTCACAAATTCGGTGTTTTATACCTGCTGTATCCACCACAATAGTACCTGGTTTAATC
>CAZMCJ010000134.1:0-3037 GCA_964564795.1 uncultured Eubacteriales bacterium
CGTGACGAAAATATAATCACATTAAACATTAAAAAAGAACAGTATGATGATATTGGTGTGGATTTTGATGACTACTTGATGGATACCCAAAAGTCGTGCCATAACGCTTGTATTTTTTGCTTTATAGACCAAAATCCAAAAGGTATGAGAGAAACGATTTACTTTAAGGATGATGATACGAGATTATCCTTTTTACAGGGTAATTATGTAACCCTAACAAATGTAACGGATAGAGATATTGACCGCATTATATCCCAAAAAATCAGCCCTATAAACGTATCTGTACAAACAACCAACCCTGAGCTTAGAGTTAAGATGTTAAAGAACAAAAAGTCCTCCAATATTATGGAGCTTCTTAAAAAATTAACAGAAAACGGCATAACAATAAACTGCCAAATTGTACTGTGCAAAGGGATTAACGATGGTAGTGAATTGGAACATTCCCTTGAAGATTTGTGCCAAAACCTTGAAAACATAGGGAGCATAAGTGTTGTTCCTGTTGGAATAAGCGACCACAGAGAAGGTTTGTTTCATCTTATTCCATTTGATAAGGAAAGCGCACTACAAACAATAGAAATTGTAAATAAAGTTGGTGACAAAAATCTTGCGGAAAAGGGGAGTCGCTTAGTTTACCTTGCGGATGAATTTTACCTAAAGGCAGAGGTTGAGATTCCAAATAGTGCATACTATGAGGACTTTCCACAGATTGAAAACGGAGTAGGACTTATGGCATCACTTTATGATGAGTTTGAAGACGGTCTGCTACTTTTGGAGGATATAGATTTAGAGTCACAGAGTGAAACAACTATTGTAACAGGTGTTGCCGCGTACGAATTTATTTGCAATTTAGTCGAAAAGTTAAAGAAAAAATGTAAAAAAATCAAGGTTAATATTATTAAGGTAGAAAACCGCTTTTTTGGCAAGAATATAACTGTTTCCGGACTCGTTGTAGGCTCTGACATTATTGCAAAACTTAAAAATGAAAAGCATTATAATAACGTGCTAATTCCCTCAACAATGCTTCGGGCGGAAGATGATATATTTTTAGATGATGTTAGTATAATAGACATAGAAAATGAACTGAATGTGGAAGTAACCCCAACGCTAAATGACGGTTACGAATTAATCAGCAAAATATTAAGGAGTGAAGAATAATGCCAAAACCAGTTGTTGCAATAGTTGGACGCCCAAACGTGGGAAAATCAACTCTTTTTAACAAAATTTTGGGGGAACGTGTTTCAATTGTGCACGACAGCCCAGGCGTAACGCGTGACAGAATATATGGAGATGCAGAGTGGAGGGGTAGGAACTTTTTGCTTGTGGATACCGGTGGTATCGAGCCATACAGCAAGGATATAATACTTTCCCAAATGCGTAATCAGGCGCAGCTTGCGATTGAAAGTGCAGATGTTATTGTGCTTGTGGTTGATGTTACAGTGGGAATGACTGCAACTGATAGCGATGTTGCATCAATGCTTATAAAATCCAAAAAGCCAATTGTGCTTTGCGTTAATAAGGTGGATAAAACAGGCAACCCACCACTAGAATTTTACGAATTTTTTAACATGGGTATGGGTGACCCAATTGCTGTTTCCTCAACACATGGTTTGGGAACCGGGGACTTGTTGGACGAAATCTTCAAACATTTTCCACCTGTGACTGAAGATGAGATTGATGGGGAGATTATAAAGGTTGCGGTAATTGGCAAGCCAAACGCTGGCAAGTCCTCTCTAATTAACTATATCCTTGGGGAAAATAGGGTTATCGTTAGCGATATTGCGGGAACAACACGTGATGCAATTGACACCTTATATGAAAATGAGGATGGAAGTTTTATGTTCATCGATACAGCGGGTGTTCGTAAAAAAAGCAAGATTGATGAAAATATTGAGAAATATAGCGTTTTGCGTGCATTTATGGCAATTGAACGCAGTGATGTTTGCTTGCTTGTTATAGATGCAACATTTGGTGTTACTGATCAAGACACAAAAATTGCAGGCTATGCACATGAGCAAGGAAAAGGGTGCATAATTGTTATCAATAAGTGGGATTTGGTGGAAAAGGACGGCAAAACTATGGATGCATATAAAAAGGAAGTGTACCACGAGCTTGCGTACCTAACCTATGCGCCAATTGTTTTTATTTCCACTGTAACAGGACAAAGGGTTGATAAAATGTTCAATATGATTGTTAATGTTGCCAACATGAATTCAATGCGTATAACAACCGGAATGTTAAACGATGTTATTAGCGAAGCAACAGCAAAGGTTCAACCACCATCTGATAAGGGCAAGCGCCTTAAAATTATGTATATTACTCAAGCATCAACAAAACCACCAACATTTGTTGTTTTTGTAAATAAGATTGACCTTTTTCACTTCTCATACCAACGGTATCTAGAGAACCAAATAAGGCAAGTGTTTTCATTAGAGGGAACGCCAATTCGCTTTATAGTAAGAGAAAGAGGAGATAAGGGAGGAATGTAATTATGCTTACATTTGTCAACCCATTTACCAACGTAGTTGCAGAGTCAACTGTGTTGTATTTAATTTTTGCTGTGTTGATTGCGTATCTTTTAGGAAGCCTTTCCATTTCTGTTATGGTTTCTAAAATTATGACAGGTGTGGATATAAGAACAGTTGGAAGTGGAAATGCAGGGTCTACAAATGCACTCAGGCACCTTGGTAAAAAGGGTGCTCTAATCGTTTTGGTGGGTGATATTGTAAAAGCAATAATTGCAACCCTAATTGGCAGAATGCTGCTTGGGGAGATTGGTGCATATATATCTGGGTTGTTTTGTATAATCGGTCATATCTACCCCGTTTTTTTCTCTTTTAAAGGTGGCAAGGGGGTTGCATCTATAATAGGCGCAATGCTGATTATAGATTGGCGTGTGCTTATTGTTGTTTTGATTGTTTTTTTTGGAACATTCTTTCTTTTGAAAACTGTTTCAATTTCATCAATTTTGAGCATTTTTGTAGCACCGGTTGCAACATATTATTTTAGTATTGGGAACACCTCATTTACCGCACTTATG
>CAZMCJ010000135.1:0-3032 GCA_964564795.1 uncultured Eubacteriales bacterium
CTGTCCATCTGCGACAATAAAATGGAAAGTTTGCAAAATGAGATTAATAAAATTTGCAGGTATGTAACGGTGCCACAAGTTACGAGGCGAGAGATAGACAAGCTGGTTATAAAAAGCGTGCAAGGCTCTATTTACGACTTGCGTGACTCCTTAGCAAAGGGGGATTACGATACGTCACTTGTCATTTTGGACAGCCTCTACAAGCAAAAGGTGGAAGGGGTTGTGATTATTGGGGGACTCGCGAGTGCATTTTTGGCGGTATCACGTGCGAAGGCAATGATGGAGGGCAAGGCAAGGGACGAGGAGATTATGGAGGTGTGCGGAATTAGATGGCAAAGCCACCTAAACACCACAAAATCCCTTGCACGAAAAATGGATAAGGACATACTTTCCTTTATTCTATTGGGCCTTTCAAAGGCGGATATTGAGCTGAAAAGCTCTAAAATGAACGATAAAACAATTTTGGAGCTGTTTATTGTTAGCGTGCTTTCATTTGAGAGGGAGAAGAAGCGATGATTAAAATTGATATTCCCATTTTGGTGGAGGGCAAGTACGATAAAATCAAACTATCCTCTTTTATAGAGGGTAACATAATTGTAACGGACGGTTTTGGGGTATTTAACAACGAGGAAAAGATTAAAATGATTAAACGTTTGGGGCAAAAAGCAGGGGTGCTGATTTTAACGGATAGCGACAGTGGGGGATTCATAATAAGGAACTATTTAAAGGGCAGAATGGATGGGGTTAAGGTATATAATGCATACATTCCTGAAATTTTGGGCAAGGAAAAAAGAAAAACCACCGGGGGCAAGGAAGGACTCCTTGGAGTGGAGGGGGTAAAAGGGGAAATAATACTAAAAGCGATAGAAAAAAGTGGTGCTCTTGGTGCAAAAAATAATAAGGCACAGGAAATTAAACGAGGGCAACTCTACGATGATGGATTAATCGGGGGAGAAAACAGCAAAGAGCGCAGGGCAGCACTGCTTAAGGCGTGCGACCTGCCAAATAAAATAGGCACAAACGAGCTTTTAAAGGTGTTAAATTCACTCTTTACTTTGGAAGAATACAAGGAAATATTAACAAAAATATAAACTTTAGGAATAACTCTCCAAATAGTGGTAATACTTATAGTACAAAGCGAAAAAGTATGACATATTTGTTACATTATTAAGTAAATATTACACGGTTAAATATTTTACGAAATTGTTAAAAAAATATTATTTTATGTGTAATATTTATTTAAAATCCCTAAAAAAATGGTATAATTTGGTAAAAAAACGTGTTATTTTGCCAGTAAATGGAATAAAAACGTTAATATTCAAATTTGCATATTTTTTTGCTTTGTGGTAGGATACTAAACACACGGGAAAACCGAACTTAGTACGCTAGATTACAGAGTAGGAGAGTACAATTATGACGAAATTATTATCTATTATAGCAGCGGCAACATTAGCCACCGCACCAGTTAGTTCAATTACGCCAAGCACGAGTCAAGTTGTTGTTCAAAACACACAACAAATTTATTCCTTTAGTCAACAGGTTAACGGATACCTTGAAGGAATTGTTGGCATTGTGGCAGAGAACGAGGAGGTTAAGCTTGAAGTTCCTCCAACGGACGAGATTGTTGTTGAAGGTGAGATTGCGAAGGCTGTAAGCACAGAGCCTGAGGTTAAAGAGGTTGCAAAGGTTGTAAGTGCAAAGCAAGAGGATGAAAGGGAATATTTGGGAGTGTTTAAGCTAACTGCCTATTGCCCATGCGAAAAGTGCTGTGGCAAAGCGCCAAGCCACCCAGGGTATGGGATAACGGCGAGTGGAGCAAAGGCAACAGAGGGCACGACAATTGCAATTGAGGGATTTAAATTTGGCACCCGCCTTTACATCGAGGGTGTTGGGGAACGCATAGTGCAAGATAGGGGTGGATCTATAAAGGGAAACCGCATTGACATTTATGCATCAACACATCAAAAGTGCTTTAATGCAGCATACAACACAAAAGCCAAGGTATGGAAGCTATCATAAAATTTAATATCAAAAGGCAGGAGCAGAATGCTTCTGCTTTTTTTGTGCGTGTGGCGGTAAAGGTAAAATCTGCAAATAATATAGACTAATGGCGAAAATTGTTGTACAATATAATGTACCAAAGTTTTCGGGGAAAGAGGTATGGTATGAGTTTTTATAAGATTGATGATGATATTAGAAAGATAGATGAAAAGGTGACTGCAGGGCTTGCACACTCATTTTTGGAGGTGGAGCGGATTGCCCACTATAATCAGGAAAAGGTTATGCACGCCTTTTTTGAAAACAGAGTGAGCGAGAGCCACTTTGTTGGCACAACGGGCTATGGCTATGACGATAGAGGTAGAGATGTTATTGAAAGTATTTTTGCAAAGGTTTTGGAGTGTGAAGATGCGCTGGTGCGCCATTCATTCGTTTCAGGAACCCACACACTATGCACTTGTATGTTTGGGCTTTTGCGCCCGGGGGATACACTATTATCGGTAACGGGAAAACCGTATGACACGCTAGAGGGTGTAATTGGCATTTCGGGCGGAGAGGATAGCGGTAGCCTTAAGGATTACAACATAGATTATAAAGAGGTGGCGCTAAAGGAGGGCAAGGTTGATTTTGAGGGGATAAGAAACGCATTAACAGATGATGTTAAGGTTGTTTTCATACAACGTTCAAAGGGGTACGATTTGTTCCGTCCAACACTAAGCTCCGCCGAAATTGGCGAGATTTGCAAGGTGGTTAAGAGCGTAAAGGGTGACGTTGTTTGTATGGTTGACAACTGCTATGGTGAATTTGTGGAGGAGCATGAGCCAAGCTATTACGGAGCGGACGTCATTGTTGGCTCCCTAATCAAGAATCCGGGTGGTGGCATAGCAAGGAGCGGCGGCTACATAGCGGGAAGAAAAGACTTAATTGAGAAGATATCCTACCGCCACACTTCACCTGGGGTGGGCAAGGAGTGCGGTGCAACACCGGGGGCGACCCCCTACATATTGCGTGCCATCTTTATGGCTCCCCACACA
>CAZMCJ010000136.1:0-2974 GCA_964564795.1 uncultured Eubacteriales bacterium
GCCACACCCTCTTTATCCCCTCTGCCACATCTGCCCACAACCTGGGTGATTTGGTTAAAGGTGTTCTGAGCGGAAAGGTAATCGCCGGCATACAAGCTTTTATCAGCATTTAGCACCCCAACAAGGGTAACATTTTCAAAGTCAAGCCCTTTTATAACCATCTGGGTGCCAACCAATATGTCAATTTCCTTATCACGCATTTTTTTAAGTATCTTTGCGTGGGCATTTTTCCGTGTTGTTGTGTCTGTGTCCATTCGTTCAATTCTTGCATTTGGGAAAAAGGCTTGCAATTCTTCCTCAATCTTTTGTGTTCCACTGCCAAAGAATTTAAGATATTCGCTTCCGCACTCCTTGCACGTTGTGGGTGTGTCCGCCTCGTAACCGCAGTAATGGCACATCAGCCTCCTGCTTTTCTTGTGGTAGGTTAGTGCAATAGAGCAATGCTCGCACATCTCAGTATGTCCACACTCCTTGCACGAAAGCACGCTTGAGTACCCACGTCTATTAATGAATAGGATTGATTGCTCCCCACGCTCAAGTCGTGACCTGATTTCATCACGTAAAAGGTAGGATATCATAGAGGTGTTGCCCCGCTTAATCTCACGTGTCATATCCACAATTTCAGTTTTAGGCAGCGCCATACCATTATATCGCTTATCAAGCGTTGCAAGGGTGTAAACCCCCTGTGTTGCCAAAAAGTTGCTCTCCAAGCTTGGCGTTGCCGATGCCAAAAGTAACAAACAGTTGTTATTATTAACCTGATACTTTGCAATTTCCCTTGCATCATATCTGGGGGATTTGTCAGATTTATATGTATTTTCCTGTTCCTCGTCTATGATTATTATTCCAATATTTTTAAGAGGAGCAAAAACACCTAAGCGTGTGCCAATTACAATTTTTTTCTTGCCATCAATTATATTTTGGTGGGCGTCAATTCGCTCCCCACTGCTCATTCTGCTGTGCAAGACTGCAACGTCATCACCAAAAACACTACAAAATTGATTTAGCATCTGGGGTGTCAGTGCAATCTCCGGCACCAGTAAAATGGCTGTTTCGCCATCATTTATTGCCTTTTCAATAGCCTTTATAAAGACAGCAGTCTTGCCGCTACCTGTTACTCCCCTTAGCAAAACGCATGTTGGCTTTCCCTCATCCATTTTTGTCTTTATTGTTTCGTACACATTTTGTTGCTCGTCGTTTAGTGTGTATCCACCCTCCGCCTGCAACTGCATTTCTTCTTTAGAATAACCCTCACGGGTAACTCTCACGTTTACAAGCCCAATGATTTGTTTGTCCACAAGTGCTTTTAGAACTGCATCAGATATGTTCAAACTTTCCTTTAACGCCTTTGCTTGGCACTCTTTATGCTCCAAAAGATAGCTTACCACGCTCTTTTGATGTTTAGCACGATTTTTAACGTCTGCAATAAATATTTTAGCACTTTCTTCGTTTGCAAGCTTAAAGTAGCGCTCACTTTTTATATTCTGCTTTTCGCTATCCTCCCTAACAATTTGCGCAAACCCTCTGTTAGCAAGGTATTTTGCCGCTGCTTGCTCTCTTTTATCAAGTACGTCTAAGTCAATCTCCCCACCGCTACTTATCCCTTCCTCAATTACTCTAAGCTCATATTTATTTAAAATTGGTTGCTCTTTTTCCAGCTTTTCCTCGTCAATTATAACCTTGCGTGACGATTTGTTTTGGTTGTTTGGTGGCAGCATAACCTTTATACAATCAAACATTGTGGAAAAATATCTATTTTTCATAAATGTTGCAAGGCTAAGCATTTCCGCTGATAATGGCTCATAGGAATAAATGCTTTTTATTGATTTTAAATGCTCAAACTCGCTAGTTTCTTTAAGCTCAAACACAACCCCTTCGCTATACCTATAACCATTGCCAAATGGTACCAAAACCCTAGAGCCAATCTTGATGTCACCCAAATATTGAAGGGGAACAAAATAGTCATAAGGCTTGTCGTTGATGTAGTTAATTTCCTTAACATAGACGCCTGCAACCATTTTATTCCCCCCTTTAAATTTTCCCTTAAGCTATATTATTTCCTTAACACCTTTAACGATAATACGGCCTTGTGACAAATCGCCAATTGCGAGCGTTACCGGTTTTTGTGTAGACACAGACTTATCCGCTATCATTTCATCCGCAATTTGCCTTGCACGCTTTGACACAACACTAACTAATGAGTAACGGTTGCCCGCCACCTTAACAAGAGATGCAACTGATGGATATAACATAATTTTTCCCCACTTTCTTCGCCCAAAATCCTATTTTATTATTTCAATTAATTTGCAAACTGCCTTTTCTAAATCATCGTTTACAATAATATAATCGTATTCATTTTTGCACTCAATCTCCTCTAGTGCCTTTTGCATACGCTTTTGGATAACGTCATCACTCTCTGTTCCACGCTCCCTAAGACGTTTTTCCAACGTTTCCACATCGGGTGGCATAACAAAGATAAATTTCGCATCAACACCACTTTGCTTAACCTGCATTGCTCCTTGCATCTCAATCTCCAAGATGATGTCCTTGCCACTTTGTAGCATTTCTTCCACCTTGTTTTTTGGCGTGCCATAAAAATTGTCACAGTAACTCGCCCACTCAAGCATTTCATTATTCTCTATTTTAGCTTCAAATTCGTCCTTTGTGATAAAATGGTATGAAATACCATTTATTTCCCCTTCACGTGGGGCTCTTGTTGTTGCTGAAACAGAAAGAAACGCATTTTTACAATGTGGCATTGCGCCTTTTAAAACCGTTCCCTTTCCCGCACCCGACGGGCCTGATAATACAAATAATCTTCCTTTATTCAATGTTATCGTCCTCACTATCAAAATCATCTAACCTATTCGCCACAGTTTCAGGCTGAACAGCAGAAAGGACAACGTGGTCGCTATCCGTTATAATAACCGCCCTTGTGCGCCTGCCATATGTTGCATCAATAAGTACGCCTTTA
>CAZMCJ010000137.1:0-2961 GCA_964564795.1 uncultured Eubacteriales bacterium
GTGCCCTTTCTTTATTCGATGATGGAACAGTTGTTGATATGGACTTGCTACTAAGCACAGGCTTGGTTGGTAAGGCTCTTGACGGACTAAAGATTTTAGGTAATGGCGAAATTAGTAAGAAAATTACTGTTAAAGCATCTAAATTTACAACTTCTGCTAAGGAAAAGATTGAAGCAGCTGGTGGCAAGGTAGAGGTGGTATAAGATGATTGAAACACTAAAAAATGCGTGGAAAATTCCAGATTTAAAGCGAAGAATATTGTTCACAGTAATGATACTCTTAATATTTAGATTGGGTTCCGTTATCCCTGTACCATTTGTAGACACAGAGGTTCTAAAAGCCTTTATGCAAAGTAGCAGTGATACCATTTTTGGCGTTTTTGATATTTTATCAGGTGGTGGTTTATCTCAAGCAAGTATTTTTGCGATGAGCATTTCACCATACATCAACGCAAGCATCATAATCCAACTATTAACAGTTGCAATCCCTGCCCTAGAGCGCATGGCGAAAGAGGGTATGGAGGGTAGAAAGAAGATTACTCAAATCACTAGATACACTACTGTTGGTATTGGTCTTGTTCAAGGTTTTGGTTTTTATGGGATTATTAGAAACCAAAACGCAGTTAGCATAAACAACTGGTTCACAACACTTGTTATTGTGTTAACATTTACAGCTGGTACAGCACTTATTATGTGGCTGGGTGAGCAAATCACAGAGAGAGGAATTGGCAATGGTATTTCAATAATACTTTTTGCCGGTATAGTTTCAGGTATCCCTGGCTCTACACTATCCCTTCTTAAGAACTCCTCCCCAATATTCCTTATAATAATTGCAGTTCTAGCACTTGCTGCAATCGGATTTATTGTGTTTATGAACGATTCTGAAAGAAGAATCCCCGTTCAATACGCAAAGAGAATGGTTGGAAGAAAAATGTATGGCGGTCAATCCTCTCATATCCCGTTAAAGGTTAATATGAGCGGCGTATTGCCAATCATCTTTGCTTCTTCAATCGCATCTTTCCCTGCAACAATCGCAATGTTCTTGCCGGCACCGGAGGTTGGAAGCTTTTGGTATAACTTCCTTGCAACTATCCAGCCATCATCAATTTGGTATGGAATTGTATACTTTATACTAATCATATTCTTCAACTACTTTTATATTGCAATTCAATATAACCCTATTGAAATATCCAACAATATGAAGAAAAACGGTGGGTTTATCCCAGGTATCAGACCGGGTAAACCAACTAGCGACTTTATCACAAAAACACTTTCCAAGATTACCCTTATGGGAGCTATGTTCCTAGGTGTCATTGCGGTTATGCCAATTGTGATAAGCGCCGGTTTTAAAATTCAAAACTTCTACTTCGGCGGAACATCACTACTAATCGTTGTTGGTGTTGCACTTGAAACAATGAAGCAAATTGAAGGCAAGATGGTTCAACGTAATTATAAGGGCTTTTTAGAATAAGCTTAAAAGGGGGCAAATAAATGAATTTAATCTTTTTAGGCGCTCCGGGTGCAGGCAAGGGAACACAAGCGGATTTAATCTGCGGGGAGTTTGACCTTGTTCCAATCTCAACAGGCGCTATTATTAGAGAAGCCATAAAAAACGAAACAGAAATGGGAATTGCTGCAAAAAAATTTACAGTGGCCGGCGCACTGGTTCCCGACGATGTTGTAATTGGTATTATCAAGGAGCGTTTAGCTAAGGACGATTGCAAAAAAGGCTTTATCCTAGACGGTTTCCCACGCACAGCCCCTCAGGGCAAGGCGCTAGACGAAATGGGTGTTAAAATTGATATGGTTATATCAATTGAGGTGCCAGACGACGTTATAGCAACAAGAATGAGTGGCAGACGTGTTTGTAATGCTTGCGGAGCAACCTTCCACACAATATCAAACCCATCAAAAAAAGAAGACAAATGCGATAAATGCGGCGATGACCTTATTATCCGCAAGGATGATGAAAAGAGTGTTGTGCTAAGCAGGCTAAAAGTCTACCACGAGCAAACAGCGCCCCTAACCGATTTTTACAAATCAAAGGGTGCATATGCTAGTGTTGATGGCACAAAGGAAATTTCTGTGGTAACTAAAGAAATCATAGAAATCCTTAAAAAGGTTTAATATGATAAGTATTAAATCTGCTGCTGATATTGTTAAAATGGAAAAAGCGTGCGTTATTGCACGGCGTGCATTGGATACAGTTGGGGCTCACATAAAGGTGGGGGTTTCCACCAAGGAGCTAGACACAATCTGCGAAAATTTTATAAGGCAAAATGGCGCCACACCATCTTTTAAGGGCTACGGTGGGTTTAAGGGTAGCATCTGCGCATCTATTAATGAGCAGGTTATCCACGGAATTCCGTCAAAGTCTGTAATAATAAAAGACGGCGACATTGTTAAGCTTGATGTTGGAGCGTATATTGACGGTTTTCACGGCGATTGCGCAAGGACCTTTGGCGTTGGCAATGTTAGCGAGGCAGACCAAAACCTTATCAAAGTAACACGAGAAAGCTTTTTCCACGGGATAAAATTTGCCAAGGTTGGCAACAGAATTAGTGATATAGGAAACGCCATAGAGAGCTACTGCTTATCTTTTGGCTATGGTGTTGTGAAGGATTTTACAGGCCACGGTATCGGCAGAGACCTCCACGAGGATCCGTCAGTACCCAATTATGGCGAAGCAGGTAGGGGAGTCCGCCTAAAAGCGGGTATGACCCTTGCGATTGAGCCCATGATTAACAGGGGAACCGGAGCGGTGGAAATCCTTGCGGATGGTTGGACAGTTGTAACGGCTGATGGTTCTTCATCTGCCCACTATGAGAATACTATTTTAATTACAGAAAACGAACCTCTGATTTTAACCCACCTTTAAACAGGTTGGATTACGATAAGAAAGGTAGCGAGATGGAAATACAAAAATCACATATTGTCAAATCACTTTGCGGACGGGATAAGG
>CAZMCJ010000138.1:0-2902 GCA_964564795.1 uncultured Eubacteriales bacterium
CTAGGCATAAACGAGTTTACGCTGTGCGACACAATTGGTGTTGCATACCCAAAACAAGTTGAAGAAGTGCTAAAGGCGTGTAAGTCGGAGTTTAACGATTGCTTGTTTAATATCCACATACACGACACAAGGAATATGGGCATATTAAACAGTTTTGTGGCGGTGCAAAACGGCGCAAACAGTATCCAATCGGCAATTGGTGGGTTGGGCGGTTGCCCATTTGCCCCAGGTGCGAGCGGAAACACCTCAAGCGAAGATTTGGTTTATATGCTAGAGCAAAATGGGTTTGACACAGGCATAAATTTTGATAAAATATTAGACGTGGCAATGCTTGCAAAGAAAAATATCGTGGGAAATTTTAGTGGTCACCATATAAACATTGGCACACAACAATGTGGAGCAGTTAATAAACAATAATTATTGAAAGAGGGAAATAAAATGAAAAAAGTAATAAGTGGTTTATTAGTAACAATGATGATTTTGGCAACAGCAGTAGGATGTTCAGCTCCAGGGGGAGGGACAAATCCGGCACCAACGCCAACGCCAGGAGCAACAACACCGGCACCAAGCGCTCAAAAGAAGATAGAGATGAAGCTTTCCCACCCGGCGGCAACAGAGCATCCATATCACCTAGGTTCTGTAATGCTTAAAGATAAGGTTGAGGCAGGCACAAATGGCGACATCTCAATTACAATATTCCCAACAAACCAATTAGGCTCTCAACAAGAAGTTACAGAGGCAGCTCAACTGGGAACAATCGACCTTGTTGTGACATCAGACGACCAACTTGTATCAATCGTACCAGACTTCGGTGCACTTGGTATGCCTTTCCTATTTGATGATTTTGACCACGTTTATAACACACTAAATGGCGAAGTTGGCGACCTTCTTTCTAAAAAATTGGAAGCAAAAAATATGATAGTTATTTCTTGGATGGAAAACGGATTTAGAAATATAACAAACAATTCAAAGCCAATTACAAAGCCGGAAGATCTTAAGGGACTAAAAATAAGAACATCAAGCACAAAGCCAAATATGGAGTTGTTTAACACATATGGAGCACAAGCAACAAACATTGCATTTAGCGAGCTTTACACTGCACTTCAGCTAAAAACAGTTGATGCGCAAGAAAACCCATTTGCAAACATAATTGATAAAAAGTTTTTTGAAGTGCAAAAATACCTATCTGTTACTGGGCACGTTCATACATCAGAGCCAATGATTATGTCTAAAACAAGCTATGATAAGCTAACACCAGACAACCAAATTCTATTTAAAGAAGTTGGCAAGGATGTTTCAAAGTGGGCGTTTGACGATGCTAAAAAACAACAAGAAGCAGGTATCGAAACACTAAAAGCCAAGGGTATGGAAATTAATGAAGTTGAAAAACAACTATTTGTTGATGCTGCAAAACCAGTTTATGATAAATTTGGCGAGCAATACAAAGAAATTCTAGGGATGATAAAAAAATAATTTAACATAGTAAAAGGGGGTATATCCCCCTTTTTAACTGATAAAGTAGGGGGTATGTTTATGTATAAGCTATTATGCAAAGTGAACAACAGTATAAACAGCGTTTTGCAAGTTCTTATTGTTTTCTTGCTTGCATCTATGAGTGGAATGGTATTTATGCAAGTAGTGTTCCGCTATGTTTTAAAGTCACCAATTGCGTGGAGTGAGGAGCTAGCTACATATTTTTTCTCGTGGCTTGCATATTTTGGGGCAGCGGTTGTGTTAAAATCGGATAGCCATGTGGCAATTTCCACAGTGATTGATTCCATTAAGAATATTAAACTTAAAAAAATGGTAATAATTTTTGGTCATCTTTTAACGCTTGTTTTTATGTGCGTTGTTGTTTACCTTGCAAGCTCCATGACAATGCAATTTTTTACAAATGACCAACGTGCAATAAATATGGATTTCCTAAAAATGGGATATGTTTTCTTACAGGTGCCCGTTAGCAGCACCATTATGGCACTAATTATTTTAGAAAAAATTATGGGAACAATTAATGGTGATAGGTCGCTAAGTAGCGTGGAAGGGGTGGGGAACTAATGTCAATAGGATTATTTATAATTTTTATTTTACTTCTTCTGTTAGGCTTGCCAATTTCGTTTTGCCTTGCAATGGCATCAATGTTTGCGGTTTTTCTGTTTGGAGATATACCAATTCTTAACCTTGTGCAAAAAATGTTCAGGGGAGTTGATTCATTCACACTAATGGCAATTCCGTTTTTTATTTTTGCGGGTAATATTATGGCTCGTGGTGGTGTTTCCAAAAAGTTAACAGATTTAGCGGGAGCATTCGTAGGGCGATTATCAGGCGGACTTGCAATAGTTTCCACAATTGCATGTACATTCTTTGGTGCAATTTCAGGCTCCGGACCTGCAACAACAGCATCAATTGGTGCGGTTATGGTAGAGCCAATGCAAGAGCATGGATATAGCAAGGAATTTTCGGCGGCAACGGTTGCGGCATCAGGGACAATCGGACTATTAATACCGCCAAGTAACAATATGGTGCTTTATGGTGCAATTGCAAATGCTTCAATCGGAAAGATGTTCTTGGGCGGTATAGTACCCGGAATTATGATGGCGTCTGTTTTAATTGGAGTTGAGTATGTAATCTCCAAAAAGCGTGGTTACGCAGGCGAAGGCGCAGTAACCCTTTCAAACATTGTGGATAAGTTCAAAAAAGGTATCTGGGCACTGCTTATGCCTGTTATCATTTTGGGAGGTATCTACGGCGGAATTTTCACACCTACAGAGGCAGCGGCGGTTGCGGTTATTTACGGTCTTTTGGTGGGATTGTTTATCTACAGGGAACTACACTTTAAAAACCTGTGGAAGATAACACTTGATTCAGCACGCTCCACAGCATCTATTATGTATTTGGTTGCGTG
>CAZMCJ010000139.1:0-2898 GCA_964564795.1 uncultured Eubacteriales bacterium
CAGACGATGCTAGAGCATTTGCAAAGGATTACATTGAAACTAATTTTGGTGCAGAGTATTATCCAAAAACACCAAATACCTATAAAATAAAAGGTAATGCCCAAGATGCGCATGAAGCGATACGCCCAACAAGCGAAAAATATTCTCCCCAAAACGTGGAAAAATACTTGAGCAAAGACCAATATAAGCTATACAAGTTAATATGGGATAGATTTATTGGTAGCCAAATGGAAAATGCAATTTATGATACCGTTCAAGTTGATATTGAATGTAAAAACTATATTTTTCGTGCAAATGGTCAAAACCTTAAGTTCAAAGGCTTTACTGCAATTTACGAAGAGGGAAAAGATAGCGAGGGTGAAAAAACTGGCGCACTTATTCAAGGGGTTGAAAATAATGACAAACTGATACCAATTGATATTAAAACTGAGCAACACTTTACACAACCACCACAAAGATACACAGAGGCAACTATAATTAAAGCGTTGGAGGAAAATGGTATTGGACGACCTAGCACATATGCGCCAACAATAACTACAATCTTGTCAAGAGGGTATGTTGCAAGGGAGAAGAAGACTCTAAAGCCAACACTTTTAGGAGAGATTACAACAGACCTTTTATCAGATAACTTTAAAAGCATAGTTGATACTGAGTTCACCGCCAAAATGGAGGGTGATTTGGATAAAATTGAGGAAGGCACAAAAGATTGGGTAAAGGTTTTGGGAGAATTCTACCAAAACTTTGATGAGATGATAAAAACAACTGAAGAAAAATTAGGTGACTTGCACATTAAAATTCCAGATGAGGAAAGTGATATTATCTGCGAAAACTGCGGCCGTACAATGGTTTATAAGCTGTCAAAATTTGGGAAATTTCTAGCTTGTCCAGGCTTTCCTGAGTGTCGAAACACCAAAACAATTAGGGAAGAAACAGGGGAAAAATGTCCAAAATGTAATGGAGAAATTTTAGTTAAAAAGACTAAAAACGGCAAGAAATATTTTGGTTGTGAAAATCACCCAACTTGCGACTTTATGACGTGGGATCAACCAATTAAGGATAAGTGTCCAGAATGTTCCTCACTTCTCCTTCAAAAAACAAAGTGGAAGAAAGAAGTATATTGCAGCAAGGACGGTTGTGGATACGAAAGGAGACCTGAGAAAAAATGAGAGCAACAGTAATAGGTGCGGGACTTGCAGGGTGTGAGGCAGCTTGGCAACTAGCTAACCATGGAATAGAGGTAACACTTTATGAAATGAAGCCACACCGCAAGACTCCAGCACATAAGAGTGACCTTTTTTGTGAGCTGGTTTGCTCAAACTCACTCCGCTCCAAGCAAATTGAAAACGCAGTAGGGCTCCTTAAAGAGGAAATGCGCAGACTGGGTAGCCTTGTTGTAAAGCGTGCGCTTGCTTGCGAGGTTCCTGCAGGGGGCGCCCTTGCAGTTGACAGGGATGGTTTTGCAAAAATGGTTACAGACGAGATAAATAATCACAAAAACATTACTGTTATAAATAAACACATTGATGTTATACCAACAGATGAGCCGGTTATTATTGCAACCGGCCCACTTTCCACTGATGAAATATCCAAAAGCATTACAGAGCTGATTGGTGAGAGTGACCTCTATTTTTATGACGCAGCAGCCCCAATTGTAACGTTTGACAGCATTAATATGGAAAAGGCATACCTTGCATCACGTTACGACAAAGGCACGCCAGACTATATAAATTGCCCTATGAGTGAGGATGAATATAACGCCTTTTATAACGAACTTATAACAGCGGAGGAAGCCCCAACAAAGGACTTTGAGAAGATGAAGGTTTTTGAGGGATGTATGCCGGTTGAAATTATGGCGAAACGTGGTATTAACACACTTTTGTATGGCCCACTTAAGCCGGTTGGACTACCCGACCCACGCACAGGCAAAGAGCCTTATGCCGTGGTTCAGCTAAGGCTTGACAATTCAAAGGGCACTCTTTATAACTTGGTGGGATTCCAAACCCACCTTAAATTTCCAGAGCAAAAGCGGGTTTTCTCTATGATACCCGGACTTGAAAATGCGGAGTTTGTGCGCTTTGGTGTTATGCACCGCAACACATTTATAAACTCGCCAACAATACTGGATAACACCTACTCACTAATCAAAAACCCAAACATCTATTTTGCAGGGCAGATAACAGGGGTGGAGGGCTACGTTGAGTCCGCATCATCAGGCATTGTTGCAGGGCTTAATTTGGCACGAAAGTTGTTGAATAAAGAACCAGTGGACTTTGCAAAAACAACTGCAATTGGTGCATTATCCCATTATATAAGCGATGAAACGGTGGAAAATTTCCAACCAATGAATGTTAATTTTGGCATAATTGAGCCACTTGGTTACAGAATAAAGGGCAAAAAGTTCAAAAATGAGGCGATAGCAAAGCGGGCATTAGAAAAACTTGATGAAATAATTGCCAAAATGGAGGAAAGTATATGAAAATCGGAGTTGACGCTCACGGTGGGGACCACGCACCCCTAGCAGTTTTGCAAGGGTGTTGTATGGCAATTGATGAGCTTAATGTTGAAGTTGTTATTTTTGGCAAAGAGGAAGAAGTAAAAGGGATAATGGCACAAAATAATATTGCGGATAACGGTTTTTCCTTTGTAAATACAACTGAAGTGATTGAAATATGCGATGACCAAGCAAAGGCTATTAGGTACAAAAAGGACTCGTCAATGTCCGTTGGGCTAAAGGCGCTTAAAGATGGCAGTATTGATGCTTTTGTTAGTGCTGGCAGCACAGGGGCACTCCTGGCGGGTGCAACCTTGATTGTTAAGCGCATTAAAGGTGTGAAGCGTGGAGCGCTTGCCCCAATCATACCAACAAATGGTGCAGGCGCAATGATAATTGATTGCGGT
>CAZMCJ010000140.1:0-2642 GCA_964564795.1 uncultured Eubacteriales bacterium
AGGAATATGACTGCAAAGGTATTAAAATTAACATTTGCGACAGCGCAATGACGGTTGACTTTATGATTAATATGCCTGTTTTAAAGGGGCATTGCCAGACTGCTATAACGTGCGCACTTAAGAATAATAAGGGTGTTATCCCCAATTCGGAGAAACGCAAGTTCCACACTATGGGGCTTCATAAGCCTATTGCCCACCTTAATACCGTTGCAAAAAACAACTTTATTTTGGTTGACGGACTGTGTGGTGACCTTAACTTTGAGGAAGGCGGCAACCCTGTTCAGATGAATCGAGTTATGGGTGCGCTCGATCCTGTTTTGTGCGATGCTTATGTTTGCGATTTGATGGGATATGGGATTGATGAGGTGCCATATATCCCCCTTGCTGCAAAGCTTGGAGTTGGCGAGTGCGACACAAAAAAGGCGAATATTATTGAATTAAACGATGATAAAAACACGAATAAAAAGATACGATTTAGCAGAAAAATTGAAAGCTTATCCAAAAAAGTTGCAGCGATTGACGCTTGCTCTGCTTGCTATGGCTCCTTAATCCACGCACTTGACAGAATGGATGAGCGTGGCACGCTAAGGAAAATTAAAGCTCCAATTTGCATAGGACAAGGCTACAAGGGTAAGGGCGGCGAAATTGGTATTGGTATTTGCACAAGTGGGTGCAAAAAGAGTTTGGCTGGTTGTCCGCCAAAGGCTATTGATATTTTAGAGTTTTTAGAAAATAATATTTAAGGAGAACGTTATGAAGTATATGGAAATTGGAAAAAGCGGCATTAAGGTACCACGCCTTTGTTTTGGATCGATGGAGATTGGCGGCGGGGTTGAGTGGCCCACAAACGACGAGGACTCCTTTAAAACCCTTGACGCAATCTATGATGCCGGGCTAAATTACATCGATACTGCCCCCGTTTATGGTGTTGGACATAGCGAGGAGATTTTGGGCAAATTCCTTAAGGGTAAGCGTGATAAAATAATACTTTCCAGTAAATGTGCTATGAATTGGCGCCAGACACAAGGGGAGGTTGAGTACACCCGTGATGGGCTAACCGTTTACCGAAATACCGCCAAAAATGCCATCCGCACTGATTTGGAGGAGAGCCTAAAGCGCCTTGATACCGACTATATTGACATTTATATAACCCACCGTCAAAGTGCCCTTACACCAATTGAGGAAACAATGAGCGAGCTGATGCAAATGAAAAAGGAGGGTAAGATTAGGGCAATTGGTATTTCCAACTCCACAACTGACCACCTTAAGGAATATTTAAAATATGGTCCTGTTGATTTGGCGCAGGAGCATTTTAGCGTCCTAAACCGAGATTTTCAGCGTGAATATTTTCCACTTTGCGAGCAAAATGGTGTGACTATGCAAGTTTATAGGGTTATTGAGCGTGGTCTCCTCACCGGCAAAATTGGAATGGACTACAAGGTTGCTCCGGGAAGCGCCCACCAAAAGGTTTTGTGGTTTGATTTGGATAGGCGCAGTGCTGTCCTTAAAATGTTAGATGAACTAAAGCCAATGGCTCCCAAATATGGCACTTCCCTTGCCAATATTTTCTTTGCCCACTCCCTACAAATGGGTGATTTTATCAACCCACTTTGTGGCTCCAGACGTGCTGAAACCATTTTGGATACTATAAAAATGATGGATTTCACCCTAGAGCAATGCGATTTTGATTTAATTGAAAAGCTATCCACCGATATACTTAACACTTTTAACGTTAAATTTTAAAGACGGAGATAAAAACAGACACTAAAAAACATACAATTACACATATAATTAGGGAGCATATACATTTGAAGGCATAGATGAAAATATCCCTTTGCAGGTATGTGCTTCCCCTTTTTTTTGCCCTCATTGTGTCCATTAAAATGCTTGAAAAGTTAATGCTCTCCGCCGAGAAATAAATGATTATTGGAAGCACCAGCATATTTTGCATGATAATATTAATAAAAATTATGTTTAGATATGATAGGTCGGAGGAGGCTAGTATGCACGACGTTACAAACCCTATCAAAAAGCCTTTAATGCTTATTAAAATAACAATAAAAATTGGGGCGAACATAGTAAATCCCAGCAACAAAATTATAAATATATATTTTATGCAAAAAATTAGCATAGAGAAAAATACGCTTTTTGTTTCTATATCCGACCCCCTAGCAAGTGCCAGATAGTCACCAAACATAGTGCCAATCGCCGCCAAATTATCCTCGCTAACATAGTTTACGCACATGGCGCCAATTCCAATCGCCACCACAAACATAGTGGATAAAAATATTAGTATGTTTGTGTTTCTATCAAAATAACCTCTAAGCGAGCTTGAAAATACGTTCCTCAAAAAAATACCCCCCAAAAACCACTTTTTATAAGTGTATGTTCTTGGGGGTATTTTAAGTACAAGTTATTTTTATGTGTTTTCTGCTGCTTTTAGCATAATTGCGCACTCAATACGCTTTTTCTGCATTTCACAGCTCATTTTATGTGGGGTGTTTATGTCCCCCTCATACTTTATGTTGTTTGCATTGCAACCACCGCTGCAATAAAACTTTGCCCAGCAGTTTATGCAATCATCTTTGGAATAAACGTTATTTTTCGCAAAGTTTTCTTTAAGCTCCATATCAAGGGTATCA
>CAZMCJ010000140.1:2652-2877 GCA_964564795.1 uncultured Eubacteriales bacterium
TCCATCACGCTGCCCATTTTGTAGCCATCAATGCCAACAAACTGGTGGCAAGGGTAAATATCCCCCTCTGGTGTTATCGCCAAATATTCGTTGCCCGCACCACACCCGTGTAGCCTTTTTATAACGCAAGGCCCACCTGTTAGATCAAACATATAGTGAAAAAAGTTAAATCCCTTGCCCGCTTTTTTATATTCAAGCATTGACAGTGCAAGGCCCTCATACTCT
>CAZMCJ010000141.1:0-2861 GCA_964564795.1 uncultured Eubacteriales bacterium
AAAAAGCAGATTGACTTAGCAAGAGAATTGGATTTGCCAATTATTATCCACGAGAGGGAGGCGTGTAATGACACTATCAATGCTATCAATTGCAGCAGTTATTATCGTGGCGTTTATCATTGTTTTAGTGGTAGCGCAGAAACGGGATTAGAGCTTATAAAGAAGGGGTTTTACCTTTCCTTTACAGGCGTTGTAACATTTTCAAATGCACGTAAATCACTTGAGGTTATAAAGGCGGTGCCACTTGAGCGCATTATGATTGAAACAGACTGTCCGTATATGGCACCAACACCATTTAGGGGCAAGCGCAATTCCTCCCTTTATGTGCATAAGGTGGCGGAAAAAATTGCGGAAATAAAGGGGATTTCCTTTGATGAAGTGGCGAGGATTACCACCCAAAATGCCCTTGAGCTTTTTAATATTGCACCATAAGGCAAATAAACGCATAATATAAAAGTGAACTACTATTAGGAGGTTTTATATTATGACAGAGTGCAAAATAACAAGCAAGATCCTAAGTTATATGTTTAAAGAGGGCAGTTCACAAGGGGACAACAGAAATAGCCACAGCCAAAACGATGATGATTATGATATTTTTATAATTGAAAATGATGAGGTTTTTAACGGGCTTGTGGAGCTTAGATAGCAAAATTAACATAATTAAAGGGCTGATTTTTATAATCAGCCCTTTAATTTATTGTTTATTGTTTGTTGTGGGTTAATGTGAAATATATATAATATTCCTTACCGCTCCACAGAGAATTTGAATAAGCACCATTAGCAGCTCTAATCATATACTTTCCGGGTTGCAAATAGTAGTTTTTAACTTGATACGCAACACTGCCGTTTGGTGCAATTATCAGGTTGGTTCGCAGGCTTCCGCCACCTTCCTCAAGTAGGGTGCATTCAAAGGTATCAAATGCCAATAGCTCATCTTTGGTTGGTGTTCTGCCAGGGGCATATCCACCGGCGGAGAGATTTAGGTAAATAGGGACAGGTGTATAGAATTCGTACACGTCAACATCGGAGGAATCTGAAAAGGTTCCAATCATAGTTTCACTGGATGAAATATTCCCCGATGGCGCTGTTGCAGTTGCAAGATGCCCCTCACTGATTATTTTTTCGCCAAGGGAATAGCTGTATTGCCCCGTTGAATTGTAAAACTCACTATTATAAACATCGCTATATGAAGTGCCCTCACCTGTTAAAGAAAGAAAGCGGAAAACATTGGCAGGAGTCGCAAGGCTAACCTTTGGAAATTCAGTATGTGATGCGGTAGCAACACCAATAACTTCACCATATGCGTTAATAATAGGGGAGCCTAGCCTTTTGCTAAAATCAGGGGTGTTTATATGTATGAAAGAATGGTTAGTGCCATATATTTTTTTCTCGGGCTTTTGGATTACATCACTTAGCATATTAGATATTTGACCAAATGGGTCGGTAATTGAGTAAACCTTGTCACCAGCCTTATCAATATCAGAATCTGCAAGGGTTAAAAAGGGGAATGTGGATTCCCTGCGGCTGTTAGTTGGGAATGTGGAAACCTTTATGATTGCATAATCGGCATTTCTGTTGTAATGCAAAACACGCAAAACCTCATATTTCTTACCATTTTCCAATGTAACAAATGCGTTATTGCTTTTTTCAATTAAACGGTAGCTGGTAACAGCGATGCCATCATCACTTATAAAAAAGCCGGTACCCTCGCTCACCTCAGTTTCGCCAAGGCTTGTTGTAATATCAAACACTGCAGCAGCGCTTGCATCAAAAATTTGTTGTTTCGTTAATGGGTTTGGACGAACAATAGTTTTCTTGTTAATCATAACGGTGTCGGAAAAATCTCCGCCACTCCAACTAACGTTAAATCCAAGTGACTCCAAAACAAAGCGAAGTGGCACATATATGCGACCGTCGTTATGTAAAACAGCAGCACTATCCATCTTAACAAAGCCATCTGGAGCAAGCAAGTTTTGCGACCCAATGGTTATAAGAATTTGCCCGTTTTGCATAGGAATCCTTGCGGTTTCGGTTGCGGAATTCCACTCAACCTTGTACCCACATTCCTCCACGATATAGCGCATTGGGATTTGCAAACGCTCATTTTCATCATAAAAAGGAGTGCCATATTCTTTTGGAATTGCAAGGAGCTCACCCTCCAAAAAAATGTCTATCGGTTTGGAAGATTCGTTAGCAGCGTTTGTAATAAAAACAGTTGAAAAAATTATACTGGTTATGATAAGGATAAAAAATTTTATTCTCATTTCGCTCTCCAATCGTGATTATTTTGAGATATTACTTTAATAATACTACAAAATTTTTGGGTTGGCAATACAAAAAAACACCTTAACATAGCTAAAGGAATGTGGTATAATACATAAGAATACGAGGTGGGGAAAATGTTTGTTTATATCTTGGAGTGTGCGGACAAAACGCTTTATACCGGGTATGCCGCCAATTTGGAAAAGCGCATAAAAACCCACAACGAGGGAAAAGGTGCAAAGTATACTCGGGGTAGGCTGCCTGTAACACTCCTATATTTTGAGGAGAGGGAAACAAAATCCCAGGCAATGAAGCGAGAGAGTGAAATTAAGCGATTAAATAAAGCTAAAAAACTTGAGCTGATGGAGAGTTTTTATAGAAAAGGTGGGTGATTAGAATTTCTGTTTTAGTAATAGCAGAAAAACCGTCGGTGGCAAGTGACATTGCGAAGGTTTTAAAAGCAAACACCAAAAAAGGTGGCTACTTCGAAGGGGGTGGTTACATAGTTGCGTGGTGCGTTGGCCATTTGGTGGAGCTTAGCCATGCGGTGGAGTATGATGAAAAATATAAAAAATGGAATATAGATAACATTCCGATAG
>CAZMCJ010000142.1:0-1515 GCA_964564795.1 uncultured Eubacteriales bacterium
TATCCTTGTATTCAATTTTAAGCTTATTTAGCGCTTTAATGTGCCCTAAGTGTATTGGGTTATACGTTCCGCCAACAATTATAATTTTCCCCAAAGCATTAACCTACTTTTCTAAAATAATTCTTTTGTTTTCCTTGCTTTGCTTGTAAATAACAAATTTGTTTCCAACAATTTGCACACCCTCGGCCCCTGTTTGTTCACAAACCTCTGCACACATGTCCTTTGCAGTTGTAAATGCGGTGTCAAGTACTGAAAGTTTTATAAGCTCACGCTTTTCTAGTGTTTCATTAATTTGCTTTATTTGGTTTTCGCAAAGCCCACCCTTGCCCACTTGAAATATTGAATCTAGACCATTTGCCATTTTGCGCAGTTGCGCTCTTTGCTTGCTTGTTAACATATTTTTCTCCTCATTTTAAGCTGTTTTAGCTTATTCCTTAATTTTTTTTATTAATTCTTTTTTAAAGTTTGCTAGCGCTATTGCTCTATGACTAATCTTATTTTTCTCTTCTAGTGTTAGCTCGGAGAACGTTTTTCCCAATTTCTCAACGTAGAACAGTGGGTCATACCCAAATCCCCCAGCACCCCTTTTTTCACGTGCAATTTTGCCATAGCAGTTTCCCTCTGAATAAAATTCTGTCCCACATGGCATAACACAACAAATTGTACAGTTGAAGTGAGCCCCCCTGTCATTGTCTCCAACATCCTTCATAACATCAAGCAGTTTTGCATTATTGTTATCATCATTACATCCATCCCCACTGTAGCGTGCGCTGTAAACACCGGGTGCTCCATTTAGGTAATCAACGCACAAACCACTATCGTCCGCTATAACAATACCGCCACAAATACTGTGTATTTCCTTCGCTTTAAGGTATGCATTTTCTCTGAAGGTTTTCCCTGTTTCGTCAACATCCACGTCAATCCCTGCATCGCGCATTGCTACAACTTCAAAGCTATCATCATTCAAAATCTCTTTTATTTCCTTTATTTTGCCCCTGTTACCGGTTGCAACAACAATTTTAATCAAACTTTTTTATCCCCATTTCTATTGCTTTATTTTGTGCATCTATAACCTCTTGTTTAGCGTTTTTCGCCATTTCATATACCACACTTAAGTCGTCAATGGAAAATGTATTTTCTTCACCAGTTGATTGAAATTCAATCATTTTTCCTGTTTCGTCCAACACAAGGTTCATATCCACATCAGCAATGGAGTCCTCCGAAAATTGTAAATCTATCATTGGACAACCCTTAACAACACCACCACTTATCGCAAAAACCTGTCGTGTTAGTGGCACTTCATCAATCATTTTTTTATTTTTCATATAGTGTAGCGCTAAAACAAGGGCAACATATCCCCCTGTAACACTAGCAGTTCTTGTTCCTCCATCTGCTTCAATAACATCGCAATCTATGGTTATTGTACGTGCGCCAATTCCCGTCAAGTCAACACTTGCCCTAAGGCTTCTACCAATCAAACGCTGAATTTCCGCACTTCGTGGGGAAAGACGCAAC
>CAZMCJ010000142.1:1525-2785 GCA_964564795.1 uncultured Eubacteriales bacterium
TGTTGCACGTGGCAACATAGAATATTCTGCGGTCAGCCACCCTTCACCCGTTCCTTTAATATGGAAAGGAACCTTCTCCTCCACAGTTGCTGTGCAGATAACACGCGTTTCACCAAGCTCTATAAGCACACTGCCCTCTGCATATTTTGTGTAATTGGGTGTAATTTTAAGCGTCCGTATTTCGTTTAATCCCCTTTGATTTTCTCGCAACATAATTTTCTCCTTAAATAAAACTTATTCTTCAAATATTGCCTTTGCAAAATCCTCTGGGTTAAACTCTTGCAAATCATCCATCTTTTCACCAATTCCAATGAACTTAACGGGTACATTATATTCTTTTTTTATTGCAAAAACTATTCCGCCTTTTGCCGTTCCGTCCATTTTTGTAAGTACAATTCCTGTTATATTCGCCGATTCTTTAAACTCTTTAGTTTGGGAGAGTGCATTTTGCCCTGTCGTCCCGTCAAGAACAAGCAAAACCTCTTTATCTGACTCAGGAAGCTCACGATTTATTACTTTAAAAATTTTACTAAGCTCGTTCATAAGGTTTTTCTTGTTATGTAACCTTCCTGCTGTATCACATATTATAACGTCACAATTGCGCGCTTTTGCAGCGGCAATTGTATCAAAAACAACCGCTGCCGGATCGCTACCCTCTTTGTGTTTTATGATTGGTACACCAACTCGCTTAGCCCACACGTCTAGCTGGTCAATTGCTGCGGCTCTAAAAGTATCCGCCGCTCCCAAAATAACCTTTTTCCCATCATTTTTTAAAAGATTAGCAATTTTTGCAATTGATGTTGTCTTGCCAACTCCGTTAACACCAATCACAAGAATGATTGATAGCGGGGTTGAAATATTAAGGGTGTTTTCCCCCTGTAACATCTCACTCATTATATCCTTTATTGCGTTTCTTACACCGTCTGCATTAGTAATGCGTTTTAGCTTTACCTTTTCTCGCAGTTTATTTATTATTTCCTCAGCTGTATAAACGCCAACGTCAGCTGCAATTAGGGAGTCTTCAAGATCCTCAAAAAGGTCCTCGTCAATCTCTACAAAAACACTTAGCACTTGGTCAACTGTGCCCATAACACTCTCTTTAGTTTTTAACAGCCCAATCTTTAATTTATCAAAAAATCCCATTTTTGTTCTCCTAACTTAGTTTTAAATTCAAACGTTTTTCAACCTCTGAAACATTGATGGAAAGAAGCTTAGAAACCCCCTTCTCCTGCATTGTTACACCGTATAGCATATCTGCCG
>CAZMCJ010000143.1:0-2773 GCA_964564795.1 uncultured Eubacteriales bacterium
TGTGGGCTGTTTTTGCAAATGGCTTTACTTGCTTTAAAATAAAGCTTGCCACCCGCTCCTCGTCGCCCGAAACACCATTTATAAGGCACAATTTTTTTATAAGTTCCATAGTTTGTTTTCCTCTTTAATAAAATTTTTGATAAGCGAGGCAACGCTTTTAACGTCGCTTAGCATAACGCACTCATTTGGTGTGTGCATATATTTTAGCGGGATTGAGAAAAGAGCGCAAGGAATTGAGCTTTTGGTAACTTGCACCACCCACGCATTTGTCCCCGTGTCCCCACCCATCACTTCTATTTGATGTTTTATTTTCATTGCCTTTGCAATTGCTATAATCCTATTCGTTAGGGATTTGTTCATATTCGGACCCACCCCAATCATAACACCACCACCAACGGTAAACGTCCTCTGCCCACTTTCATCAGGTGTTTTTCCGTGGGAAACATCCACAACAATCGCCATATCTGCGTTGCTTAAATAGCTTGCGGTTTTTGCACCACGCAAGCCAACCTCCTCCTGGGTGGAGGCAATGATTTCAATATTAATTCTTAAATCCTCTTTTTTTATCCCCTTAACACCCTCTATAATGGCGCACAGCCCCACTCTATCGTCGAGTGCTTTTGCAACAACGGCATCATTCATCAAAAATTGTGGTACACTTTTAAATGTCACCATATCACCAACGTTAATTCGTTCTTCACACTCATCTTTGGTGTATCCAACGTCGATTACCATATCAGTCAGTGGGATTGCTTTTTTCATATCATCATCCGTTTGAATGTGTGGTGGTTTTGCGCAAATAATTCCATCGTAGCATTTATCCCCCCAAACGCTTACCTCCATAGCAGGCAAAATCCTATTATCCACCCCGCCAATGTTTGTAAAGTGGGGGTATCCACCATCAGAAATTTTGGTAACCATCAACCCAATCTCATCTATGTGGGCATCAAGCATAAGTGTTTTTGCACCTTCAACATTCGCTTTTACTATTCCGTGAACACTACCTTGAGTGTCGATATACACCTCGTCACAAAAAGTGTTAAATATATCAGCTACCTTTTTGGTAACGCTATCTTCAAATCCGGACACCCCATCGCTATCACATAAATTCATTATCAAATTTTTTAAACTCATTTTTACTCTCCTAAATCACGTACAAAACTTTTAAAAATTTTGCCACGCTCCATAAAATCCTTAAACGCATCAAAGCTTGCGCAAGCAGGTGATAGTGTTACAATGTCCCCTTCTACACCTTCTCTATACGCCGCCATTACCCCATCTTTTAGGGTTTCACACCGTATTATTTTCGGGGTTCCCTCGCTGTAATCTTTGCACCCCTTAACCGCATCTTCAATTTTTTGCGCTGTATGACCTGTTAGTATTAGGGTTTTAACCTTTTTTACAACGTCGGGCGCAAAATCGTCAAATGGTATTTTTTTATCGTAACCACCCGCAATTAATATAACCTTTTTGTTAAATGCGGTTAGTCCCGCAACCGTCCTAGTTGGTGATGAGGCTATGGAATCGTTATAATATTTAACCCCATTTAGCTCCCGCACAAACTCAATCCTATGCTCCACCCCTGCAAATTCCTTTGCAACCGCAACCATATTCTGCGGGCTTACCATTTTATAAAGTGCGCACATCGCTGCCATATAATTCTCCACGTTGTGCATACCAACAATTTTAATATCAGAAGTATCCATAATGGTCTTTCCGTTTAGTCCACACACAATTTTACCACCTTCAAAGTAAAACCCGTTTTCCACCCTATGCTTTGTGGAAAAGGTAAGCACTTCACCCTTTGCGTCCCCTGACATTTTTGCGGTGATTTGGTTGTCAAGGTTAAAAACCGCACGATTTTTAGTGGTTTGATACCTTATTATGTTTGCTTTTGCGTCTATATATTCCGCCATACTTTTGTGCATATCCAAATGGTTTGGCGTTATGTTTGTGATAACCGCAACATCGGGGCTATTTTTCATCGTGTGGAGCTGGAAACTGGAAAGCTCCAAAACAGCAATGTCACCCTCTTCTATTTCGTCTATAATAGGCAGCAGCGGTGCCCCTATGTTCCCCCCCAAATGGCAGGTGTAGCCTTCCTTTTTAAGCATTTCGTATATTATGCTTGTGGTTGTTGTTTTGCCATCACTCCCTGTTATTGCAATAATTTTGCAAGGGCAAATTTTAAAAAACACTTCCATCTCACTTGTGACAACCGCACCCCTTGCCCTTGCCTCCTCCAGCTGTGGCAGGTCATGCCTCATTCCGGGTGTTTTAAAAATAATGTCCCCATTAAGGTGGTCAAGGTAGCTATCACCGCCCACAAAGGAAACATTTAGCTCCTTTAATTTTTCATAGTTTTCTCCTAGTTGATCCGTTGTTTTTTTATCGTAGGCGCACACTGTCGCCCCCTTTTTAGTAAGTAGCTCAATCAATGGCAGATTGCTAACACCAACCCCCACAACATCTATGTTTTTGCCCTTTATATCTTCAAAAAAATTAAAAGCCTTGTTCATTTTCAGCTTCCTTTCCATCTTTATCTTACTATATTATACTTATTTAACTTAAAATAATCAACTTAATTTGACAATCGCACAAATTTATATTAAAATAGGTAGATGAGTAAACCAGATAATCGCCTGATTTTTTAATTGGGAGGAAAGTCCGGGCTCCACAGGGCAATGGTGATGGGTAACGCCCACCGTAGGTGACTATAGGGATAGTGCAACAGAAAGAAACCGCCCGTTTTTCGGGTAAGGATGGAAAGGCG
>CAZMCJ010000144.1:0-2756 GCA_964564795.1 uncultured Eubacteriales bacterium
TCTGCGGGCTTGCCTACTTTGGCGAGCCCGTTTTTTCTGCCCGTTTGACGCTTACTAATCTTTAGTACCAGAGCCGGGTAATGGGGCTCTCCCCTGTGCTGGTTGTTTTCTCTTTTATAAATTAATAGACAAGTTTTATAAAAGTTCTCACCTGTTTTATAAAACTGAAAGCAGTGGTTATAAAACACTTCACATCGCTTAGAAATACAAAGACATAGCTGCTAAAAGCCTGCACATAGTCTATAAAACCCTATGAATCGTTGCGAAAAACGCGGACTCTTGTTATAAAACCGTTGGCACAGGTGTGAAAACTCGAAGCTGTCTTTATAAAAGTGCCGACATATGTTATAAAACGACAACACACTTGTTATCAGCACCGGGGACAGTGTACCGCCTGTAAATTAGCCCACCCTCACCTGCACCTATTGGCAATTTTGAGGTTGTGGACTATGATCTACGCCGACTTTACCGCAAGAACGATCATCAGCCGCTAAATGGAATATATAAGAAAAGCTTATACAATCTAACCATTTTTATTCCTTTTTTTACATACTTTTACACAAACACCGCATACACTTCCCCGCCCAATTCGCTGAAAGTTGTTCTTCATATACTCGCTGCACGCCTTTGGGTCTAAGAGGTTATCTCTCCCGCTCTTTGGTGAAAAATCACCACCTATAATCGCCATTGCAGGACATTTTCTTACACAAAGATTGCAACCATTGCATAAATCTTCAACTTCTTCATTGCTTACCTCCCCAATAAAGTCAGTAAAAATTGTGCCTAACCTAACCCTTGTGCCATATTTTTTATGAATAAAAAGTGCACTTTTTCCAATCCCACCCAATTTTGCAAGGGTTGCACCTTTTTTATGGGAATAGCGGCCCTCGTAGTATTTATTTCCATCGTTTATAGATTGCGACGATGCTACCGTTATATAATTATAACTATTTTCTTGCAAAAACATACCTAAACGCAATAAAATATTATCAATATGAGCATTTACAGTTCTATAATGGTTGAAATATGTGTGGGTGGGCCTGTCCGTTATCTCGTCCACAATAGCATCGGACAATGCAACAACAACACTTATACCATTTTTATATGGCATATCTGCACCTTCATCCACAAAAAATCCGCAGTCATTCCCCCCTAGCTCCAAAACCTTGTTTATAATATCTTTTGATGTTATCATATATTAGCTCCTTGAACAAAATTATATTTTATGTTACAATTATAGCATAAATCTTATTGGAGGTAAATATATGGTTGCACCCGGTGGACTAACAGATATTAACGAAGTTAAGTATCTTATACTTTATGTTTTAAAAATGTGCGATGTTCCAATCCCAAAGGACACGCTTAATGATATTATTTTGAATGACGACCTTGTGAATTACTTTGACTATTGCTGCGCAATTGCGGAGATGGTTGTTAGTAAGCACGTTAGCGTTAGCGTTGTTGATAATGAGGAGCGTGTTCTTTGCACACCACTTGGAATCGAGGCGGTGGAGATTTTTTACAAAGATTTACCACTTAACGTTCGGGATAAGGCAAGTTCATCAGCCAAAATTATGATTGAAAGCTGGAAGGCAAAGGCTGGAATTGTTGCCTACTACATCAAGAAAAATAATGAGTTTATGGTTAGGCTTGGGCTTAGGGAAAATACGAAGGTTATTTTTACCCTTGACCTTTTTTGCCCAAATGATGACCAGGCAAGGCTAATTTGCAAGAACTTTAAGTCAAATCCAACTAAAAACTTTATGCGTATTATCACCCTTCTTACCGAAGTATAATTATTTTTAAACATAAAAATGGTGCAAAACTTATTTGTTTTGCACCATTTATTTTTTTAATTTAATTTGTTTTGCCCATCTTTGTTCTTAGGATAACCCAAAAGTTACCTGCTAAAAATACAGATGAGAACGTTCCTGCTACAATACCAACAATGATTGGTAGGGAGAACTCCTTGATTGCAGGAACCCCCAAAACAAAAAGAACAACTATAACTAGAACCGTTGTTAGTGATGTGTTAATGGAACGAGTCATTGTTTGCCAAATGCTTTGGTTAACAATCTCTGCAAAGTTTGCTCTTGGCTTTAGCTTCCTATTTTCTCTGATTCTATCAAACACAACAATTGTTGCGTTGATGGAATAACCCAAAATGGTTAATATTGCCGCAATAAACGTTATGTTCATTGGAAGTTGCAAAATGGAGTAAAAAGAAAGCACTATCAAAACATCATGAAGCAAGCACGCAACCGCAGAAACCGCTGTTCTATATTCAAACCTGAATGTGATGTAGATAAGCATTAGTGCCGCTGCAATTATTGTGGATAAAAACGCAGAACGTTTTAAATCCTTACCAACAGATGCACTAACGTTATCAACTGCAAGTCTATCCGCATCTTCCAATTTAAACTCACCCTTGATTGCATCAAACATATCATCTCTTGTTTTGGTATCCATCTCTTTTGTTTTGATTATTACTTCAGTCCCATCGCCAGTTGCAACAACAGAAGATGGCTTTTGCCCTGAAGTAGCCTCAACAGCTGCGCTAACCTTATCAATAACATCAGCGTTAACCTCTGTCTTTAGGCTTATGTGCATTGTTGTTCCGCCCGCAAAATCAATTCCCAAATTAAAGCCTTGTATAAAAAAGCTAACAATTCCGGCAGCAATTATTACGAGGGAAATTGCAAACATTATTTTTCTCTTTTCGATTATATTAAACATTTTTCATTCCCCTTTCTTAT
>CAZMCJ010000145.1:0-382 GCA_964564795.1 uncultured Eubacteriales bacterium
TTTTTCTTCATTCAACCCCTCTTTTCATTAAAAGTTTTCTTTAACATTATCTCTTTTGTTCTAACTTTTATTCCCACAGTTATATATGTTGACATAATTTTGCGCTTTTGCTAAAATAATACGTGTATGATTTTAAAAACGTTAATTATGGAGAAAATATGTTAAAAAAAGTGTTAATTTTTTGCGATGGCTCTAGCCTTGGAAATCCTGGTCCCGGTGGGTATGGAACAATTATAAAATATGGCGAGAAAACCTTGGAAATCTCGGGTGGGGAAAACCCAACAACCAACAACCGCATGGAGTTAACAGGTGCAATTGAGGGGCTAAAGCGCCTTAAAGAACCGTGCCATGTCACCATATATAGCGATAGTAAATACCTTGT
>CAZMCJ010000145.1:392-2747 GCA_964564795.1 uncultured Eubacteriales bacterium
AGGTTGGGCAAGAGGGTGGAAGGCAAAAGGTTGGGTAAAGAGTGATAAAAAACCCGCTCTTAACGTTGACCTCTGGGAACCTCTGCTATCTCTACTTGATATACACACTGTTGACTTTGTTTGGATAAAAGGACATTCCGGACATCCACAAAACGAGAGGTGTGACCAACTCGCAGTAGAATATGCAACAAAATTAAAAAATTTATAAATTCACTATTGTATTGTAGACCAAAATGGTGTACAATACAATTATAAAAAATAATTGGAGGTACTTATTATGAATAAATTTGTTTATGCTGACAACGCGGCTACAACTAAAATAAACAAAAACGTTTTTGATGCTATGGTTCCATATCTTAGCGAATATTATGGCAACCCTTCCTCTATCTATTCCATAGGCAGAGAGAGCAAAAAAGCAATTGAGGTTGCACGTGGCAAAGTTGCAAATGCACTTGGAGCAAATATTTCCGAGATTTTCTTTACCGGCAGTGGCAGTGAGAGTGATAACTGGGCGCTTAGAGGCGGCGCATATGCAAACTGTCAAAAAGGTCGCCATATCATCTCCACAAAAATTGAACACCACGCTGTTTTGCACACGTTGGAGGCTTTGGAGAAAGAGGGATTTAAAGTTACTTATCTTGACGTTGACGAGTTTGGTATGATAAGATTAGACGACCTTAAAAAAGCAATTACATAAGAAACAATACTTATTTCTGTTATGTTTGCAAATAACGAGATTGGAACTATCCAGCCTATTAAAGAAGTTGGTGCGATTGCAAAAGAAAATGGAATACTTTTCCACACCGATGCTGTACAGGCAGTAGGGCATATTGAGATTGATGTGAACATGTTAAACATTGACCTTCTTTCCCTTTCTGCACACAAATTTAACGGACCTAAGGGAGTTGGCGTTCTTTATATTAAAAAGGGT
This sequence comes from uncultured Eubacteriales bacterium, assembly GCA_964564795.1. Lineage (GTDB taxonomy): Bacteria > Bacillota > Clostridia > Oscillospirales > RGIG577 > CAZMCJ01. The sequence continues at coordinate 1,324 of CAZMCJ010000145.1, forward strand.
GTTAAACTTCAAAACCTTTTATTCGGTGGCGGTCAGGAAAAAGGTAAGCGTGCAAGCACCGAGAATTTGGCGGGTATTGTTGGTCTTGGAAAAGCTATTGAAGATGCAACGAAAAATATTGATGAAAATGCTAAAAAAGTTGGTGCGCTAAGCAAACGTTTAATGGAGGGGCTTTTGAAAATCCCTTATAGCAAGCTAAATGGCCATCCCGATAAACGTCTTCCAAACAATGTTAATATATCCTTTGAGTTTGTTGAGGGCGAAGGTATTTTGCTACTCCTTGACAGAATGGGAATTTGTGCATCGAGCGGAAGCGCTTGCACATCAGGCTCGCTTGACCCTTCCCATGTTTTGCTTGCGATTGGATTGCCACACGAGATTGCACATGGCAGCGTTCGCCTAACACTATCCCACGAAAACACAAACGAAGATGTTGACTACATCATAGCAACACTAACAGATGTAATTGGAAAGCTAAGAGCTATGTCTCCACTATATGAAGATGCAATGAAAGGAAAAAAATAATATGTATAGCGATAAAGTTATGGATCACTTCTACGCCCCTAGGAATGTGGGTGAAATTGAAAATGCGGACGGTGTTGGCACCGTTGGCAACCCAAAATGTGGGGATATTATGAAAATATACCTTAAAATTAATGACGGTGTTATTGAAGATGTTAAGTTTAAGACTTTTGGCTGCGGTGCGGCTGTTGCAACCAGCTCAATGTCAACCGAGATGATTAAGGGAAAAACTATTGAAGAAGCACTAAACATATCCAACAAGGCAGTTGCAGAAGCTCTTGATGGCTTGCCCCCTGCAAAAATGCACTGTTCCGTTTTGGCGGAGGAAGCTATAAAAGCAGCAATAAGCGACTATTTGGTTAAGCAAGGAGTTGACCCGACACCAATCGTTGGTTGTAAAGTTGATTGTCACTCCTGCTGCCATGATCATGAATGATGGCTACTAAAAAAGTTTTAGTCGGAATGAGCGGTGGGGTGGACAGCAGTGTCTGCGCCGCTCTTTTGAAGGAGCAGGGGTATGAGGTGCATGGTGCAACACTGCGTTTATGGAAGGAAGTTGGGTATCAGGATTCCCTTGGCTGTGGTTCCTATGCAGATATTGACGATGCTAAGGCGGTGTGCAAAACCTTAAATATTCCCCACCATATACTTCCATATGAGGAGGAATTTTATAAACGCGTTGTAGACTATTTTATTGACTCATATGAAGATGGTAAAACACCAAATCCTTGTGTTCAGTGCAACAAAACCGTTAAATTCCCCTGCCTTTTTAACTATGCCAAGGCAAACAACTTTGATTATATTGCAACCGGTCATTATGGCACAATTGATTTTAATGTGGATAGTAACCGCTATATCTTAAAAAAATCCCATTTCGATGAAAAGGACCAAAGTTATGTGCT
>CAZMCJ010000146.1:0-2712 GCA_964564795.1 uncultured Eubacteriales bacterium
CCTAAAGCAATTTGACCTTGAGGGGTGCATTGCGCTAAAGCCTGATCTTGTAATACTGCCTATCAAGCTAAAGGAGCAAGGTCTTGCAATGGAAAAGCTAGGCATCACTGTTTTGCTTGTCAACCCTGAAACCTCAGACGGATTAAAAGACACAATAATGATGATTGGGGACGCAACAAACACAAAGGAAAAGGCAATAGCGCTGCTTGATTACTACGAAGGTGCAGAAGATAACCTTGCAAAAATCATAAGTGGAAAAGATAAAAAAAGCGTTTACCTTGCAGGTAACTCTGACATTCTTTCAACCGCAACTGCAAAAATGTACCAAAATGATATGATAAGCGCAGCAGGTGGAGTAAACGTTGCTTCCGACATTGAGGATAACTACTGGGCAACAATTTCTTATGAAAAACTTATCGCTTACAACCCTGACGTTATTGTTATCGTTCCCGAGGCAACTTATACTAAAGATGATGTTTTAAATGATGAAAAGCTAAAATCTTTAAATGCTGTTAAGAACAAACAAGTTTATGCAATGCCATCAAAGTTCGAGGCGTGGGATTCACCTGTGCCATCTTCAGTTTTAGGTAAGCTTTGGCTTGCAAGCGTTCTTTTTGAGGACGCATACTCATTCGATACATTTAAAACGGATGCTGTAAAATTTTATGATGAATTTTACGGATTTAGTGCAAATGCGGATGATATTACAAAATAATGGTATTCAACAATAAAAAAAATCTATATTTTTTATGGGCAGGTATTTTACTATCTGCCCTTTTTATCTTGTCCCTTTGCGTTGGCAAGTACCCCATGACCCCCACAGAAATATTTAAAATAATCTTTGGTATGGGTGGCGACGAGCTATCCATAAACGTTTTTTACACATTGCGCTTGCCACGTGCAATTATGGTTATTTTATCAGGATTTTCCCTCTCCCTTGCGGGTAGTATTTACCAAAGTATTTTTAAAAATCCCCTAGCCTCACCCGATATAATAGGGATTTCCTCGGGTGCCAATGCAGGCGCTGCCTTTGCCATTGTTGTGTTTGGCGGTGGCACTGTATTTTTAACATCATTTGCCTTTTTGGGTGGTATTGTTGCGGTGTTTTTGGTTATTGCCCTCTCCCGTTTTGCAAATGAGGACAAGGTAGCAACCTTTATCCTTGCAGGGGTTATTATAAGTTCCATTTCCACCGGCATAATTATGACACTAAAATATTTTGCAGACCCCGAGCGTCAGCTTGCGCCACTTGAGTTTTGGGCTATGGGTAGCTTTGCCAACGTAACCGCAGAAAAACTTCTAATTGTGGTTCCCACCTTTATCATTGGCGTAACCGTTTTGTTCCTTATGCGGTGGAAGATTAACGTACTTTCCCTAAGTGATGACGAGGCGCAAACATTGGGTGTAAATGTTGCTCCTGTGCGCATTATCATCTTGCTTTTTTCCACCTTGCTTGTTGCCTCCACCCTAAGTGTTACTGGGCTTATTAGCTTTATTGGTCTTATTGCCCCACATATCTCCAGACGCATTATGCGGGATAATTCCTTTAAAACCGCTATTTTCAGTGGTCTTATTGGTGGAATAATTTTAACAATTGCAGACTGCGTTTCGAGGGTTTTGCTTGCAAGCGAGCTACCCATTAGCATTTTGACCTCCTTTATCGGCGCACCTTACCTCTGCTACTTAATTATAAGGGGGAATAGAAGTGGATATTAAAAATATAACATTCTCCTATGGTATGCGCATCATTTTAGACGATGTTAGTTTGAGTGTTGGAAAATGTGAATTAGTTGGCCTTTTGGGGCTAAACGGCAGTGGTAAAACCACCCTTTTAAAGATTATTTGTGGTATTTTAAAGAGCGAGGGTACCTGTTTTGACGGAGAGGTTAATCTTACAAAGCTAAACCCGCAAAAGCGTGCGCAGTTTATCTCCTTTATGCCACAATCGGCAAATATTTTCTATAACTTAAGCGTTTTGGACGTGGTGCTGCTTGGGATAACTCCCCACCTTTCTACCTTCCAAACACCTAATAAAGCGCATAGGGAGCTTGCAAAAGGGGCAATCGCAGAGGTTAATCTAACCCACAAGATTAATGATAGTTTTTTAAATTTAAGTGAGGGTGAAAAGCAGCTTGTGACCATTGCACGTTCTATAGTGCAAAATGCACCCTATATGATTTTTGATGAGCCGGAGAGCGCCCTCGACCACAAAAATAAACATTTGATTTTAAAAAAGATTAGAGATATAATTGTAAATGAACAAAAGGGTGGATTAATTACAATCCATAACCCTTCGTTTGCCCTTAACTATTGCCACAAAATTATTATTTTAAAAGACGCAAAAATTGCTTGCACTATTGATATGAATTGTGCCACAACCTCGGAGATTGAGGGTGCGCTTTCTTCAATCTATGGCGATGTTAAGGTACTAAAATCTGACGGAAGGTTTGGTGTTATATGAAATATGGCTTTAAGGTGTGGCTTGAGAGTGAAAATAACGAGAAATTTTTTGGCGACGGCCCTTGCGCCCTTTTAATCCTAACTGCACAGCTAGGTTCATTAAACAGGGCGGCAAAAGAGATGAAAATGTCATACTCCAAGGCATATAATGTTATCAAAAACTGCGAATCCGAGCTTAATATTACCCTTTTGGAGGGCAAAATCGGTGGCAAAAACGGCGGGGGTAGCACCCTCACCAACGAAGCAAAGGAG
>CAZMCJ010000147.1:0-2699 GCA_964564795.1 uncultured Eubacteriales bacterium
TCCACCCTCATGAATAGCATCACAGATTTTTTTGTGCCATGGCTTAATTTGTTCACGATACATTTCAGGGCTAATTAACATAGACTTTCCGCTACCTAAATCATCACAAAAAGCAACACAATCTATCCCTGCCTCGCAAAGCTTGCGAGCTGCTGTAATGGACCACTGTGCCATTTGCTTTAATAAGTCTTGCGCTTTTTCCGGCTCAACAATAAGAGCGCATAAAAATTCTTGATAGTCCATAAAAAAGTAGTGGCAGCCTGAAAAAATTCCGTTGACGTATCCAACAGTCCACTCTCCACGAGATTTTGCATAAGCAATATCTTCTTTTATACCTGCATAACGTTTTTCATCTGCAGGATCTGGTAAATCCAGCAAGCGCATATCATCTATTGTTTGAATTGGCAATTCATATGTATGTGTACAATGTGGAAATAATCGAACTTCTTTTTTTGCACCTGTTTCGTATTCTACATTAAAAAAGTCTTTTTCACGTTTTATAACTCTGCAATTAAACTCTCCGGGGCCGCCATGCCCAAATGCAGCAGCAGCACCCCAACCAACAGGAAACGCACATAAATCTAAATACTTATGAAGTGCGATTTGTTTGTCTAAGAGTTCTTTTCCCATTGGTGCAAAGCCATAAATATCCTCATCAGGATACTGTGCATATCCATAATAATAAAGTTCTTTTGGCATTAAACGTTCTATCGCATGTCGGCCCGAAAACCCCATAAGCCAAAATGGAATACGGTCAACCTGTTCACCTTTTAAAAGCTGTTGCATACGTTGTCTATTTGTCATACTTATCACTCATTTCATTTAACCTTATAAGTAAATTTCACGTTTTTCTTTTGAAGATTGATATATTGCTTTAATAACCTCTAAGCTATGTAATGCTTCTACCCCTGTAACTAATGGGCTTCTTTTTTCAATTATTGCTTTTGTGAAATCTTCGAACTGACGACAATGTGAATCCTCTGAAATTTGTTGAGATACGCCTTGTCCCATAGCTTTTTTAGTATCTAAAAGTTTGTCTAGGTCTTTATGCTTTCCTTGGCTTAATTCGTAAAACATTAAGGTATCATTTCGTATTATTGCTGTACCTTTTTCAGCAAATAAGCATAGCTCAGCATATGCACCAGGAAAACAAACGGTGGAACCTTCTACCGTGCCAATTTTCCCATTTCCAAATTCGAGGTTAGCCACCCCAACATCCTCTGTTTCAATTTGGGTATGGAGCAAGGTGCGACATTTTCCGCTAACGCTACTTACCTTACCAAAAAAGCTAAGTAATAAATCTATATAATGAATAGATTGATTTATTAGCGCGCCGCCACCATCATACGCCCATGTTCCACGCCATGGGTTAGCAAAATATTCGCTGTTGCGATAAGTTAAAGTACGAGAAGCACCCCAAAGCAAATTGCCCATAATGCCTTGGTTTATTATTTTGCGCAAAGCAATTACAGGCTCGTCAAATCTGCGTTGTAGTATAACGCCAAATTCTACGCCATTTTGTTTTGCAACGTTTACCATTTCTTTAGCACGTTCAACGTTTATCTCAATAGGCTTTTCGCACAAAATATGCTTTTTAGCAAGTGCACTTGCAATAGTTGCATCGCCATGCATACCTGATGGAAGAGCAATAGTTACTGCATCTACTGCAGAATTTTGTAGCATTTCTTCATAATTCGTGTAGCTTGGACATCCATAAAGCTTACCCAATTGTTGTGCTACATGTTCCGATTTATCGCACACTGCAGCTACTCTTGCATTTGGTAGGCTGTGTACTACTCTTGCGTGCAACTCACCAATGAACCCACAACCTATTATTCCGTATCCTATTTGGTCCAAAACAATTTCACCCCTAATCAATCAAATCATAAAAAGGTTTGCCGCAAATTTTACTCACATAAATTTCTGATTGGTTAAAAACTCTTTGTGATAAAATATGGCAAGCTAGTAATACAATTATTTCATTTCATACTGATTAAAATGTATTACAACTTCATAAATGGGTTCGCATCCATCTTACGATATTACAAGCTACTTTTACTCAAATTTAATTTATTTTACCCATAACCATAACCATATCTAAATCTATATTATCGTCAAATACTAATATGTCTGCGTCCATACCTATGGCAATTTTTCCTTTTTTGTTGTCTATGTTAAGCATTGTTGCAGGTGTCAAACTAGCCATACGAACAGCCGAATAAATAGGCACATCTGCTAGTTTATACATATTACGCACTAGTGCATTTGTTGTTGCTGCACTGCCCGCAAACGACTGCTTGTCCATAAGTTTCATTACACCATCGTCGTAAATCATATCTATGCCATTTGCTTGATGAATAACTTGTCCTTCTTCCATCTTATTTGCAGCAGCACAAAGACCGTCTGTCACAAGCGCAATTTTTTCGGGACCTTTACATTTATAAATAAACTTAAGTAATGATGCTGGCAAATGCTTGCCATCAGATATAATTTGTACCGTCATGTCGTCAAAGTAAAGACCTGCCTCCACTACTCCCGCAACACGATATGCATTAACTCGCTTTACAGTAGAGCATGCTGAATAAATATGTGTTATATCTGTATAACCATACTGCAATGCTTTTTCAACCTCTTCAAAAGTAGCATCGCTATGTGCAACAGAGGCAAGTATGCCACGCTTGTGAAGTTCTGCGCCAAGT
>CAZMCJ010000148.1:0-2634 GCA_964564795.1 uncultured Eubacteriales bacterium
CAACGCCAGAGATTGCTAACTACCCCGGAATTGCAATTATTGATGGTATGGAGCTATCAGTGAATATGGAAAACCACGCAAAGGAGTGCGGCGCAGAAGTTATTGTTGACGAGGTTAACTCCTTGGAATTAGATGGAAAAATTAAAAAGGTTATAGCAGCAAATGGAACTTATGAGGCTAAGGTTATCATACTTTCAATGGGTGCAAAACGCAGGAAACTTAACATTGAAGGCGAAGAGGAGTTTGCTGGGCGTGGCATATCTTATTGTGCAACATGTGACGGCGGATTCTATCGCAATAAGGTAACTGCAGTAATTGGTGGTGGGAACACGGCGCTTGAAGATTGCGAATACCTATCCAGATTTTGCGAAAAAGTATATCTAATTCATAGGCGCGATGAGTTTAGAGGGGTAAGAGCGTTAGTTAAAAATGTTATAGATAACACAAAGATAGAGATTATTTACAACGCAATTCCTGTTAAAATCAGTGGTGAAAAATCTGTTACAAATCTTTTGCTAAAGGATACAAAAACAAACAAGGAAAAAACCATTGAAGTAGATGGAATATTTGTTGCAGTTGGCACGGAGCCTACAACAGATCTTGTAAAGGGAATGATAGATCTTGACAGTGCGGGTTATATTATTGCAAATGAGGATTGCAAAACAAACATTGATGGAGTATTTGCAATTGGGGATATACGTGCAAAACCTTTAAGACAAATTGTTACAGCCGTTAGCGATGGTGCGGTAGCATCTATGATGGCGGGTGTCTATATAGGTGGTAAAGGGGAGTAGGAAAGTATGGACATTATAAATGGAAAAATTTTTACTATGGAAGATGAGATTATTGAAAATGGCTTTATAACCATCCAAAACGGTAAAATTTTAAAATATGGTGATATGAGCAAATATGTTAAAACAAGCAACGAAATTATAGAGGCATATGGTCAGATTGTTATGCCTGGTTTTGTTGATGCTCACACTCATATGGGTATTTTTGAAGAGGGAATTTCTGTAGAGGGCGACGACGGAAATGAGGACACCGACCCAGTGACTCCGCAGTTGCGTGCAATTGATGGAATAAACACCTTTGACATATCATTTAAAGACGCCCTGAAGAATGGAATTACCACAGTTGTTGTTTCCCCGGGTAGTGCGAATGTTATAGGTGGACAGATGGCAATTTTAAAAACAGCGGGGACAAGGATTGATGATATGATAATCAAAGAGCCTTTTGCTATGAAAATATCATTGGGTGAAAATCCAAAATCTATTTATAGTGGAAAAAATCAAACCCCAGCAACAAGAATGGCAATTGCCTCCTTAATTAGGGAAAGCCTTAAAAAGGCAAAGGAGTATTACGAAGAAAAGCAAAATATAGAGGCCGATGATGAATGTGACGACACATTAGAGTTTGATTTTAAGTGCGAAAGCCTTATTCCTGTTATAACAGGTGAAATTCCAGTGCATTTTCACGCGCATAGAGCGGATGATATTTATAGCGCAATGCGAATTGCAAAAGAATTTAACCTTGATTATGTGATTGTTCACGCAACCGAGGGGGTAAAGATTGCAGATGACCTTTTAAAGGATAATGTGAAGGTTATCGTAGGTCCTGTTCTTACAGATAGGTCCAAACCGGAGCTAAGAGAGCTTTCCGCCAAAAGTGCTGGAGATCTGGCTAAAAAAGGCATTTTGGTGTCACTTTCTACCGACCACCCCGAAACACCAATAAAATATTTAAATATTTGTGGAGGTATTTCTGTTAAAAATGGTATGGATTATTGGGAATGTTTAAAGTCATTAACCATTAATGGTGCAAAAATTTGCGGTGTTGATGACAGGGTTGGCTCAATAAAAGTTGGCAAAGATGCAGATATCATTTTTCTAAATGGTGATCCACTAAGTATTTATACAGACGTTACCTTGGTGATGGTAAATGGTATTATTCAAAAGTTTTAAGTTGTTGTTAATTTTCAATAAAAGTATTGATAAAAAACATAATACATAGTATAATATAACCAAGATAAGTTTAACTTATCACTAGCTAAAAGGAGATGTATATATGAAATTTATTATCACTGGAAAAAAACTTAACCTTACAGAGCCACTAAAAAATACTGTTGAAAAAAAGATTTCTAAGCTAGACAGATATTTTCACGATGATGCAAGCGCAACCGTTATACTATCAACAGAAAAATTACGTGATATTATTGAAGTAACAATAAATTTTAATGGAATGATTTATAGAGCGCAAGAAATTACAGATGATATGTACACATCTATAGATAAGGTTATTGATACTCTAGAACGTCAAATTAGGAAAAACAAAACAAGGCTAGAAAAACGTCTAAGGGCTGGGGCTTTTATTGAACCTTCTGCATATTTCACAGACGAGGCGGAAGATGAGTTTGAACTCATAAAAACAAAACGCTTCACCTTAAAACCAATGAGTGTTGATGAGGCAATTTTGCAGATGAATATGTTGTCACACACCTTTTTTGTTTTCCTGAATGCCGATACAGAATCAACCTGTGTTGTTTATAAAAGAAAAGATGGTGGATACGGATTGATTGAACCAGAGTTGTAAGTTAAACTTTATGGGGGTGCTAGATGCACCCTCTTTTTTTGTATA
>CAZMCJ010000149.1:0-1661 GCA_964564795.1 uncultured Eubacteriales bacterium
GTTTGTTAATTATTAAAAAATAAATTTTTATTATTAATAAGTTTTATAATTTAACAATAAAATTTTCAAATTATTTAAACCACTAAGTAGATATACGTATTGATTAAGGTAAAATTTTTAATTATTTTTGCACATCGGAAAAAGTATATATATATAGTGAAGCAAAAAAGATGGTAAACAAAATGAAAAAACAAAAATCGTATGAAAAAATAAAGATTGGATTTATACTCCTTTTGATGTTGTTAGCATCATCAAACCTTTCAGTACTTTCTCAAACGAAAAATGTAGGGATTGGAACAGACAATCCTAATGCTTCGGCTTTGCTGGATTTAGATGTTTCTAATAATACAGAATTTCCAACAAAAAAGGGTTTGCTTATTCCAAGGGTGACTGAGGCACAAAAGAACGCAATATCTGACCCTGCTAATGGATTGATAATATATCAAACCGATGGAACTTTTGGTTTTTATTATTATGACGGCAGTTCTTGGGTAAAACTTACTACTGCAACTGAAGCAAACCAATATCTGCCTCTTGCTGGCGGAAGTATGACCGGCACAATAAATATGCAAAATAATACAATTCTAAATATTGGGAATGCTGGCACAGATTTTACTGCAATCGGCGGGCTTAACCTTGCTGATGCTGTCTCTGCTACCCGCTTCACTTCCACTGTTCCTACGGGCACCTCTCCTTTTACCATTGCTTCAAATACATTGGTCGCAAATCTAAATGCCGATTTGCTTGATGGGAATGACGCTTCTGCATTCGCTAGTTCATCACATACCCATACTGGTGTTTATGAACCAGTTATAACTGAAGGGACAGCTTCACAATATTGGCGTGGCGATAAAACTTGGGTTAATTTTCCGACTTCCTTAGCTCCAAGCGGAGCAGCTAGCCAAGATTTATCAGGCACTTACCCAGGCCCCACTGTTGCAAAAATTCAAGGTAGTTCTGTTTCTGCAACAGCACCAATAAATAATCAAATATTAAAATGGAACGGAACAGCTTGGACTCCATCTGCTGATGAAAACACAACTTATACTGCAGGAACAGGGCTTACTTTAACTGGAAATGAGTTTTCTGCAAATAACACTACTGCTCTGTGGAATGCAAATAAATTGCAGGGCAAAAATTTATCGACTACCTCTCCAACTGATGAACAAGTTTTGAGATGGAATAACACAGCAAATGAATGGCAACCTACTACAATAGCAAGTGGTGGAACAGTTACTTCTGTCGGTTTAACAATGCCAACTCAATTTACTGTATCAAATACACCTATCACAGGTTCAGGGGTTATTACTGTTGCGTTAGCCAATCAAGATGCAAATACAATTTTTGCTGCTCCGGATGGTTCAAGTGGTGTGCCTACTTTCAGAGCGCTTTCAGCTAGCGATATCCCTGCTCTGTCTGCCGATAAACTAACAAGCGGCACTTTGCCAGTTGCAATAGGCGGAACAGGTGCAGCTACTTTAACAGGTATGCTCAAAGGAGATGGAACAAATGCTGTTTCTGGAGTTACTGCAGGTGCAGGTCAGCTTACTTACTGGTCTGATGCAAATACCATTGCCGGTAATGATAGCTTAAAATGGGTTGATGGTATTTTTTCAATAACCGGCGATTTAGCTGTTACCGGCGAAATTGACCCTATTTCT
>CAZMCJ010000149.1:1671-2624 GCA_964564795.1 uncultured Eubacteriales bacterium
AGTAATACTTTAACTATTACTGGTGATTTGCAGGTAACAGGCGAAATTGACCCGATTTCTTTAACATTAATTCCACAAACAACAGCACCAACTGCAACAGAAGGAAAAATCTATTATAACCAAACTGACCATGGTTTAAAAGTTTATAACGGAACAAGTTGGGTAGCTCTTGGCTCTGGCGGTGGAGGTGCTGAACTCCCAGCTGGCAGCGAAAACCAAACTTTAAGGCATAACGGAACTGGATGGGTTTCAAGCAGCAACCTTATTAATACTGGTGATAAAGTTGGTATTGGAGTTAATCCCGATTCAACACTTCACGTTAACGGAAGCGCCCATTTTTCTCAAAGTGTAAGAATTCTTGGTGATTTAGCTGTTGATGGTATTATTGACCCAAAAGCTATTGTGCTTATGCCGCAAACATCTTCTCCAACAAATGACCAACCCGGTACATTGTATTATAATGAAAATGACAAACAAATAAAAGTCTTTGACGGTGATTCTTGGGGGACTGTGGCTGCTTCTATTAATGGTTCAGCTGTTGTTGATGCAAATCTTGAATTGAAAAATGCTGACGGTAATGCAAAAGAACTTAAATTTTACGAACCATCTGCTGATGGCATAAACTATACTGCTTTAAAAGCACAAGCACAAAGCGAAGACATTACTTACACACTACCTGCAGCAAAAGGAACAAACGGACAAGCTTTAACAACTGATAATAATGCAAATTTATCTTGGTCTTCAATAATCCCACCGGGTACTGTTGTACCTTATGCCGGTAGCACAGCACCTGACGGCTGGCTTCTTTGTGACGGAAGTGCTGTTAGCAGAACAACGTATTCAACGTTATATTCTATGATTTCAACATCTTGCGGCTCAGGCGACGGTTCTTCAAATTTTAATTTACCGGATTTACGTGGAAGAGTACCAATTGGTGTAAGCCCAAGCCATTT
>CAZMCJ010000150.1:0-2593 GCA_964564795.1 uncultured Eubacteriales bacterium
CCAATGAAGATGCTATTTTCACCCCCAAGGCTCATAAAATGTTCGATATGCTTTATAATTTGGGTGATGCTTGGATTATCCCCAATAAACTTTGTGTAAAGGTTTATACCTGCACCACTTTTTTGGGAAACTAGCACCTTAAACTGTTCGTCGGTTAGGTTACGCACATGGTTGCACACACTTTTTGCATTGGAGTGTGTTGCAATTATGCTGTTACCCATATCAGCAACCTCAAAAAAGCCTTTTTCGTTTAGGTGGGAAACATCGCACAACATTTTTTCGTCCCGCATTTTTGCAAGAACACTTTTGCCAAATGGCTTAATTCCACCATTTTCCTTTGCAAAACAGCCGTAAGCAAGGTCGTTTTCTCCATTCCACGTTATTGTGATTATTTTAAATCCCATCTTTGCAAGTTCGCTTACGTTATTTGCATCACCACCAACACCGCAGCCACCCTCTATGGTTAAAACACCTTTTATTTTATCGTTTTTCTCCTTGAGTTGCAACTTGTTAGTGCAAATTTCCATGTATTCTTCGTTCTTTTTAACTTGCGCCAAAAAGTTGTTGTAAACATTTTTAACGTAAGCAAAAGGCTCCTCCTTGCAGTGGCTTTTGTCCACCCAAATGGCAAACATCTGCAAGTATTCATCAAAATTTTTCGCTTTTTTTATAGAAATGTGCAAATCATTTTCAAAAAGCTCCTTTTTACTGTCATAAAGGCACGTTATGGTATCGCAATGTGCGTCAAAATACCTCATATTTTCTCGAACGCCCCCTCAATTATGTTAAGGCTAGTTACAGCAAATTTGCCTTCCTTTTCCTCGTAAATAACCTCAACAACATCAAAACGTGGCTGCAATTTCGTTTCGTTTTCCATAAGGTAGTACTGCGCACACTCGATTATGTTTGATTGTTTTTTTATGTTAACACATTCCGCTGGGGTGCCAAAAAAGCTGGTTTTCCTTGTTTTGACCTCACAAAAAACTATATACTTTTTATTTTTTAAAATCAAGTCAATCTCGTATGCCGTCTTCTGCTTGATAAAAACAACAAGTTTGTATCCCCTTTTTTTGTATGCTTTTTCCGCCTCGCTCTCCCCAAATGCGCCAACTTTTTGCTTAATCATATGCTCACCCCAAAATTTTCTTTAAAAAGGTTTTACGGTGTATTTCGCAAGGGCCAATTTCCTTTAGCACCTCAATGTGGGCTTTTGTTCCATATCCTTTATGCTTTTCAAACAAATACTGTGGGTATTTTTTATCTATTTCCACCATATATCTATCCCGCGTTACCTTTGCTAGAATAGACGCCGCACCGATTGACGCACTCTTTGTATCGCCACCAATTATAGTTTCTGTCCTTATGCTCATTTCCGGCGCCTTGTTGCCATCAATAATCACAATTTGTGGGGTGATGCTCAAACCTTCAACAGCCCTCTTCATGCCTTGCATTGTAGCTTGTAAAATGTTTATTTCATCAATTTCCCTCTCCCACACCATAACAATTGAGTAGGCAAGGGCTTTTTTTGTAATTTCCTCGTAAAGCGCCTCACGCTTTTTTTGGCTTAGTTTTTTGCTATCATTTATCCCCTCAATCACTTCGTCCGAAAGGATAACCGCAGCGCAGCAAACAGGACCCGCAAGTGGCCCTCGCCCTGCCTCGTCAACCCCTGCAACAAGTGTAAAGCCTTGGCTCACACAAATTTTTTCATAGTGAAACATATCCATTTTATCCACCTAATTTGGGAACTCTAGGGAAATTCTACCGATTTTAACATCCCTGAACTCACCCAAAACCATCTTTGCCGTACGCAAGGTATCCACCTCTGCACCGCTTAGTAAAAATCCGCGTTTTCGCCCTATAACCTCTAAAATTTGAAACCCCTCGCACATTTGCAATTCATCATATGTGAAGTTTATTTTATAGCGTTCTATCAATAAATCACCGTATTTTTCCTTAATAATTTCCAAGAACTTGCTTGCTATATCCTCGATTTCTAAAATTTCATCACGGATTGCTCCCGTGATAGCAAGTTTATATCCAACATCTTCATCCTCAAACTTTGGCCATAAAATGCCCGGTGTATCCAAAAGGTCGATGTCCCCCCCAAGGCTTAACCACTGCTTATCCTTGGTAACACCCGGTCTATCCTCCACCTTAAGACTCTTTTTGCCCGCAAGCTTGTTTATAATAGATGATTTGCCAACGTTTGGAACGCCAACAACCATAATTTTTACCGATTTGGTCATTCCTTTTGCGCTGTCTCTATCAATTTTTTCCTTTAGCATTTCCTTTAGGGTTGGGGCGATTTTATTTATGTTTTTGCCACCAATAACATCAACGCAAATCGCAGTTATGCCCATCTCTTTAAAATGCTCCACCCATTTTTGATTTGCATTTTCGTCTGCCATATCACTTTTATTTAGAATAAGCAAGCGTTTTTTGTTCCCCAAAAGCTCTGGCAAAATAGGGTTGGTGCTTGAGTAAGGAACTCTCGCATCCACAAGCTCTAGCACAATATCCACTTTTTTTATATTATCCGATATAAGGCGGCGAGTTTTCGCCATATGCCCCGGAAACCAATTTATAGCCA
>CAZMCJ010000151.1:0-2577 GCA_964564795.1 uncultured Eubacteriales bacterium
CTTCTTGATTATGCTGAAGCTGGCGACAACGTTGGTGTACTTCTACGTGGCGTTCAAAGAACAGACATCGAAAGAGGTCAAGTTCTTGCTAAGCCAGGTTCAATCAAACCACACACAAAATTTAAAGGTCAAGTTTACGTTCTAAGCAAGGAAGAGGGCGGACGCCACACTCCTTTCTTTAACAACTACAGACCACAATTCTACTTCAGAACAACTGACGTTACTGGTGTTATCTCCCTTCCAGAAGGAACTGAGATGTGTATGCCTGGTGACAACGTTGAGATGGATGTTGAACTAATCACTCCAATCGCTATCGAGCCAGGACTACGTTTCGCTATCCGTGAGGGTGGAAGAACTGTTGGTTCAGGTGCTGTTACAGCAATCGCTTAGTTTGTTTAAATAAAATTGCCACGGTGCATTCTACACCGTGGCAATTTTTTTGCTAAAATGGAATTAAAGGCGTAAAAAAGCTACCATATATATGGTAGCTTTTTTTTATTACCTCAATCTTTTATTGATGCTTGCAATGCAATCTCTTAAATGCTTTGCGGAGATTTTTGCATCCTCAATAGGCGAAATCTTTGTGTTGCCCTCTACTGCAATAAGCCCGTTATAGCCAATTGCCTCCAGCACACAAAAAATCTCCTCAAAATCAATGTTGCCAAAGCCTGGGATAAACCTGTTCTCCTCTGAAAGATGGAGGGATATGATTTTATCCTTATACTTGATTAGCGACTCATACATACTTCGCTCACCAAGTGCAATGTGGTATGTGTCGGGCAAGATTTTGATGTACTCACAATCAACCCCGTCTAGCATTGTCACGCCTTGCATGCAAGTGTTGATTATGCTTGTTTCCTTGTGGTTTGTCGCCTCAAGCTGAAGGTAAACCTTCTTTTTGTTAAGGTATGGGATAAGCTCAATTAGTGATTTTTTGCACTGCTTGTTTGCACTTTCAACGTCATAAACAATGCCACCTTTTATAAAACCGCAGATAGCACCACACCCAATTTGTGCTGAAAAATCAATCATTTCCTTTAGCGCCTCAACGCTTTTGGTGCGTAGAGCCTCGTCGGTTGACGATATGGAAAGACCATTTGCCTTTGCGTATGCGCCGGTTGCAAACATAACAATTTTCAGATTAAAGGTTGCAAAATATTCAACCAATTCTTGTGGGTTTACCTCTTTAAAATTTAAAATGTTTAACTCCACACCGTAAAAACATTCCTCTTGCAAGGTTTTTAATAGCTTTGCAAACTCTGAGTCCTTGTAATCAAGGGGTAAGGTAAGTTGGTGGGAGAGTGGATAAATATAAGTATTTGTCATAAGATGTCCTTTCTATCTCAAGTTCGCCTCGTGCGCATTTTTTCGTGCTATCAAAATATGCTCAAGGCAAGCAAGCTCAATTAGCTTTTGGTTGCCGTCTAGCATTGCGTTTATGATATTCAGGTGCTCCGCTATTGTGGATGTGTAGTATTCGCTGTACAAGCTTGTTTTAAGACGCGCTCTGTGAGCATGGTCATATGCATTTGCCATAACAGTTTTAAGAAAGCTGTTGGAGCAATAGGATAGAATTGTGGAGTGCAATTCCCGGTCATACTCGCAGTAAAGCATACGTGTTTGCGCACATGAAGATTCGCTTGGCAGTAGTGAAAATTTCTCCTTCATACTAAGTAGCCACTCCCTATCTACCATCTTGCTCACCTTACGCACGATGTATGGCTCGTTTAGCTCCCTAAGCTCGTGTATTTGGTATAGCAAGTCAGAGGTAACATCAGAAACGATGGTGCCTTTGCGTGGATAAATTAGCACGAAACCCTCGGCGCATAGCTGTTGAATAGCCTCGTGAATTGGAGTGCGGCTAATCTTTAATTCCTTTTGAAGTGCCTCCTCCGAAATGTCGGAAAGGGGGGGCATCTCGCCGTAAATTATTTTATTTTTAAGTATTTCATATGCTATGCTGGATTTACCTATTGCCATAAAAAATCTCCTTTTTCCTCTATTATTTTCCCTGTGGTGTCCGCCAAAATAGTACTTTATTTAGGTTATAGTAAATTAAATTATAAATATTAAATTACTAAATCTAAAATTTAACTATTACCTTTAACATCTTATCGGCATTCTCGCTAAAATCCTTAAAGGCAGCTGGAGTATCACTAAAATTATACTCGTTTGTGATTATTCCGTCAAGGCTAACCTTGCCGCTTGAAACAAGGTCAATAAGCTCAATAAAATCACTCTTTAGGGCATTGCGCGACCCCATAACGTTAAGCTCCTTCTTTTGGATGATGGTAAAATCAAAATCGAGGCTTTTCTTTGCAATTCCTATTATAACAACTCTGCCACCAAAAGCAGCGCTGTCTATACAGTTTTGGAAGGTTGAGGGAAGCCCAACAGCCTCCACAGTAACATCAAAGCCTTTGGAGGAGGTGATGTCTGTGACTGCATTTTTAAGGCTGTCAGGGGTGTTGTTTATAATGGTGCCATCAATTCCAAATTTCTTTGCATATTCAAGAGTGTCATTAAATGTAATCGGATTAAGCTGCTTGTAGAAAGCTGTTAAATCTACGTCACCAA
>CAZMCJ010000152.1:0-2555 GCA_964564795.1 uncultured Eubacteriales bacterium
ATAATTGTTAACTGTCTTAGCAAGGTTGATGGCCATCTTTACACAATTTTAATAACGGACAAACAAAGTATCGATACAATTTTTACCTACTTAAACCTTAGCAAAAGGGCACAAATTTGGGGCAACGGTATTGATGAACAGCTTATCATTGGCGACTGTTGCAAGGGTTCGTTTTTAAGAGGGGTTTTTTTAGCGTGTGGCACGATTAGTGATATTGAGAAGAACTATCACTTGGATATGAGTACAACCCACATAAAACTGTGTGACGACTTATATACGCTAATTGTTTCGATGGAGTTGCAACCCAAAATAACAAAACGCAAAAACAGATATGTTATTTACTTTAAGGAAAGTGGATTGATTGAGGATTTCTTAAATACAATTGGTGCAACTAAAAGCGCACTCGCACTAATGGAAGTTAAGGCGATGCGAGATTTTAGGAACAACATAAACAGGCGGGTTAACTGCGAAACTGCAAATCTAATTAAAACAGCAAATGCATCTCTAAACCAAGTTAACGCTATTGAGAAAATAATAAAAATTCGTGGAATTGATTTTTTGGATGAGGAGTTACAAGAAGTTGCAAAAATGCGTCTTGAAAACCCTGATATGTCTTTAAAAGGAATAGGGGAGAGCCTTAGCCCGCAAATTACTCGCCACGGAGTTAACCACCGCCTGAAAAAGATAATGGAAATTGCAAACGAATTATAAAGGATTAAAAAATATGGGAAATTTTGTTCATCTGCATGTGCATACCGAGTTTAGCCTGCTTGATGGGGCGGCACGAATAAAGGACCTTATAGCGGCGGCTAAGCAGCAAGGGCAAAGGGCAATTGCTATAACCGACCATGGGGTTATGTTTGGTGCAATGAATTTTTATAAAGA
Source organism: uncultured Eubacteriales bacterium (assembly GCA_964564795.1). Lineage (GTDB taxonomy): Bacteria > Bacillota > Clostridia > Oscillospirales > RGIG577 > CAZMCJ01. Next base: position 886 of record CAZMCJ010000152.1, read on the forward strand.
GGCTAAAGCAAATGGAATAAAGCCGATAATAGGGTGTGAGGTTTACGAGGCGGCACGCACACGGTTTGATAAGCAAAGTGAGTACGACGCCCAAAGCTATCACCTTGTTTTGCTTGCAAAGAATATGTTAGGATATCAAAACCTGATAAACATAGTGTCTAAAGCATATGTTGAGGGGTTTTACTCTAAACCACGTGTGGATTTGGAGCTTTTACGGGAGCATAGTGAAGGAATAATTGCACTTAGTGCGTGTATTGCAGGCAAAATTCCCCAGATGATTATACAAGGCAATTATGCAAAAGCAAAAGAGGAAGCGCAAAAATATATTGAGATTTTTGGTAAGGAAAACTTTTTTTTGGAAATTCAAGACCACGGTATAATCGAACAGAAGCAGGTTAATAGCGGGATTTTAGACCTTGCAACAGAGCTTGGAATAAAAATGGTTGCAACCAACGATGTTCACTACATTAAAAAAGAGGATAACAAACTGCACGACGTTTTAATGTGCATACAAATGAATAAAACAATTAACGATGAAAGCCGATTTGGTTTTGAATTCCCTGAGTTCTATCTAAAGAGCGAGGAGGAAATGGAGGAGCTGTTTGACGGTTTTGATGGTGCGATTGAAAACACAGGGTTGGTTGCGGATATGTGTGAGCTTGAGTTTGAATTTGGCAACCTTCACTTGCCTGAGTTTAAAGTACCAGACGGATTTACACATTATGAATACCTTAAAAACCTTTGCAATGATGGGTATAAAAGCCGTTTTGGAGATAGCAAGGAACATATTGACTAGAGTACGAGCTTGAAACGATAAAACAAATGGGGTATGTTGATTACTTTTTGATTGTACATGATTTTATAAAATATGCAAAGGATAACGGTATTCCGGTGGGACCTGGTAGAGGCTCGGCAGCGGGGAGCATAGTTTCCTATTGCCTTAGGATTACCGATGTTGACCCTATAAAGTATAACCTTATCTTTGAGCGTTTTTTAAATCCTGAGCGTGTTAGTATGCCCGATATTGATATTGACTTTTGCTATGAGCGAAGGGGCGAGGTTATTGAATACGTTAAGGAAAAGTATGGCAACGACCACGTTGCACAAATAATCACATTTGGAACAATGGCGGCAAAGGGCGCAATCCGTGATGTTGGCAGGGCACTTGATATGCCTTATAGCGATGTTGATGCCATTGCAAAACTTGTGCCAAACGAGCTTAATATAAAACTAAATAGAGCGCTTGATATTTCTAGGGAGCTGCGGCAAGCCTACGAGAGCGACCCGAAGGTGAAGGAACTTTTGGATACGGCAAAGGGAGCTGAGGGTATGGCACGCCATTCCTCTACCCACGCAGCGGGGGTTGTTATCACAAAAAGTGAGGTTTGCAGGCACGTGCCCGTTGCCAAAAACGATGAGTCCATAGTTACCCAATACACAATGGGAACGCTGGAGGAGCTTGGGCTGTTGAAAATGGACTTTTTGGGGCTAAGGACGCTTACGGTAATAGATAACGCAATAAAGCTAATTCAAAAAAAAGGTGTTGCAATTGACCTTGATAATTTGGATTACGATGATGTGCCAACCTATGAACTTATAAGTAGTGGAATGACTGATGGCATATTCCAGCTGGAAAGTGCGGGAATGAAACAGGTTCTAACAGGTCTAAA
>CAZMCJ010000153.1:0-2541 GCA_964564795.1 uncultured Eubacteriales bacterium
CTTTTTTCAGGGATTATGATGCAATATTGCCCATATATCCCCTCTGCCCTAAACGACTTCCCATCGGGGTTAATCCAAAAGAAGTATCCATACCCATTCTTAAGCCAATATTGGTCGTCCTTGCCCCAATGTGCTGTGGAGATTAAGTTGCTGGTTGCTTCCTTAATAAAGCTCTCCGAAACTAGGCGCTTGCCGTTTGCCACTCCCCCATTTAAGATGAAGTTACCAAACGCACTTAACTCATCTATATTAACATAAAGTCCATTTGCACTATGGCAATGCCCCTTAGGGCAAAGTGTCCAGTCGGGGTTTCCTATTCCAAGTGGCTCGAACAGGCGGTAGCGCAAATAATTTAATAAATTTTCTCCACTTTTTTTCTCAATTAAGCACCCCACCATATAGGTGTTAAAGTTTCCATACTGGAACTGCTTGCCACCTTCTCGCACAAAATTTGCGTGGCAAAAATGGGAAATCCAATCCTTTACTACATATCTTTCGGGATAATCGCAATAAAAAATGGAATTTTCCGTCCCCGCTGTCATCATAAGTAAATTCCTAACCGTTAAGTCGGTTAAAAACTTAGGCGGACTCTCTGGCAAATATTCCAAGAAGGAATCGCAAACTTTTTCGTCAAGGGTTATCAGCCCCTCGTCTATTGCGATACCCGCTGCAATTGCCACAAAGCTTTTGCTTACAGACCAAGTATTAAGCCTTGTTTTTGCACCAATTCTATTGTATTCTTCAACCAATTGTGTGTCAATATGCAGCTTAATATAATTTATATTAAGCTCTTCTTTTTTGCAGTTTGCAATAAATTCATCGAAATATTTGCCCATTTTTACACCCCTATTTCTTATATTTTGCAATTTCCCTATCTTGCAGAACATTCCCCTCGGTATCGATCCCCACAATTACCCTAAACCTGTCAAAGCAAATGCGTTTTATTGATTCTGTTCCTAAATCGTCATACGCAACAACCTCTACTGATTTAATTTGCATTGTGTTGATGGCAGATGCCCCCCCAATGCCAAGCAAATAAACTCCCCCATACTCCTTGCAAAGCCCAGGCACAAAGGGAGATCTATCACCCTTGCCAACCATTCCTGTCATACCTTGTTTAAACATCATCTCTACAAAGCAGTCCATACGCATACTTGTTGTTGGTCCAATTGAGCCTGTAGCCATCCCTGGTGGGGTTGGGCATGGTCCTGCATAAAAAACAGTTTGGTCTTGCCAGCATACGGGGGATTTTTCTCCCTTTTCAACAAGCTCCTCTATTCTTTTATGTGCAGCATCCCTGCACGTGTAGGCATATCCGCTTAAATATAGTACATCGCCAATTTTAAATGTTTTTGCCATTTCCTTTGTTATAGGCATTTGAATTTCCATATTATTTCCCCCCTTTTATATTGTTATCTGTGCGTGTCTGCTTGAGTTACATTGGAAATTAACGGCAACAGGCAGTGATGTTATGTGGCAAGGAAAGTAATCAATATGTACATCAAGCGCTGTTACAGTTCCGCCCATTCCAAGGGGGCCAATTCCGAGATTGTTTATCTTTTCTAGCAGCTCCAGCTCCAAATTTGCATAAAGGGGTTTTTCGTTTCGCTCCCCAATGGGTCTTAGCAATGCCTTTTTTGCCATCATAGCGCATTTATCCATGGTGCCGCCAATCCCAACACCAACAATAATTGGCGGGCATGGCTTTCCGCCTGATTGCTCTACAATATCAAGGATATATTTTTTTACCCCCTCTATCCCCTCAGCTGGGACAAGTGTTGTAAATGCACCCATATTCTCGCTTCCGCCACCCTTTGGCATAACGGTTATATGCACCTTATCCCCTGGGACAATTTCGGTGTGGATAACTGCCGGGGTATTATCACCCGTATTAGTCCGTTCTAGGGGGTCTGCCACCATCGAGTTCCTTAGGTACCCCTCTTTATACCCCCTACGCACACCTTCGTTAATCTGTTCTTTAAGGGGTTTGCCGCTAAAGCAAACCTCTTGCCCAATCTCCAATAAAACCACACAGGTGCCTGTATCGTGACAGCAAGCAATTTGTTTTTCCTTTGCGTAGTTTGCATTTTTTATAAGTATGTCTATTGTGTCCCTACCAATTGGCGATTTTTCATCATCATATGCCTTTGACAGTGCGCACATAAAATTGTCGTCAAGCTCGTAGCATGCCTTTTTAATAAGCTGCGCTATAACAGGTATAAATTCCTCTGTATTAATAACTCGTGGCATCAATTACCCCTCCTATGATTTTAGTACCGCCCAAATGAATTTCTGAGCGGTACTGGTTTTTTATTTTTCCGTTGCAAATTTTCCAAGGTATGCTTGGATTACACGTTTATCTGTTTTAATATCTTTGGACTCTCCGCTTAGTATAACCTTGCCTCCGTCAATAACGTATGTGTAGTGGGAAACGTTCATAGCAAGCTTTGCATTTTGCTCAACTAGCAAAACCGGGAGTCCCAGCTTGTTAATTTCCACTATTTTTTCAAAAAGCTCCGCAATAATAACAGGTGCAAGACC
>CAZMCJ010000154.1:0-2520 GCA_964564795.1 uncultured Eubacteriales bacterium
TCTACTCCTCCCATATGGTTCCGTATAAGAGTTGCTTTACTGCCCATCACAAGTGGTACATCTAGCCCACCTGCAAAAGCAATGTAGGCACGGCACCCATTTTTCATACCCCTAAAGCTAAGCACACTGCCCTTTGGCACTTGCACCGCCTTGCACATATCAATTGGGATACCATCTAGCAGTGGCGATAAATCTCCACCTGCAATTGCAATAACTGCCTCCTGCTCAAATAAAATCTTCGGTCCGCTATATGTTATTTCAAGCGTTGCCTCATTCTCATCGTTTCCCACCAAAAGGTTGCTCTTGGCAAATGACTGGTAATCCATGGGTCCACCAGGAGATACGCCATACTGCTGGTATCCGTACCTACCTTTATCTTGCACCGATGTTAAAAGTCCGCTCTCTAATATTAAAATACTCATCTGTCCACCGCCTTATCGAACGTCCTTACTTTGTAAGTCCCCTTTGATACCTCTTGTTTAATGCGCTTATACTCGCCCTCGTTTATTGGCACAAACTTTACCCACTGCCCCGCATTAACCAAAAACGGATTTTCCTTTTCATAATCACAAATGGTAAGTGGTGTTGCTCCAATTACATTCCACCCCGATGGCTGGGCAAAAGGAATGAGGTTGGAAAGATTTTGGGAAACCACTACCGACCCTGCCTCTATCCTAATGCGTGGGAATTCTCGACGTTGAAAGGAAAAGGGGTGGGTTGCGCGAGCCATGTAGGGGTGACCCGGCGCAAACCCAATCATATAGGTATAATATTCGCTGCCCGAATGCACTTGGATGAATTCTTCTACCATTATGTTCTCCATCTTAGCGCATTCCTCCAAATCAGGACCATAAGCTCCACCATAACAAATAGGAACTTCTATCACCTTAGTTTTGGGCAAAATTTGCGCATCCGAGCTTGCAATTCGCTCTTTAAGCAGCTTTATCAGTTCTGCGTACATAATAATTTCTGGTTCATAATGTACCATTAAAGAGGCATATGTAGGGACTACTTCTTTAATCCCTGAAGCGGGCTGTGTTTCCAAACTATATTGCAGTGCCCGTACTTTTGTGCTGAGCTCCATGCTTATTTCCTGCCCAAACTGCACAGAAACAGCACTGTCTCCCACTAATAAAAATTGCATATTCATACCTCTTTCTTTTGCCTAGCTATTGTAAATTTCTCTGTTTAGCTCGCCTTCTTGCGCAGAAACAATTACGTTTGTAGCCGCATCACCAATAACATTTAGTGGCAGTAGTGACATCTCAACCGGTCTGTTTATTGCAACTACCAATGCGTAGCCTAAAAGCACTGCATCGCTTGTAAATCCAAGCCCTGTTAGCACTGTAAAAATCATAGTTGTTCCTGCTACCGGAATTGCCGGTGTACCTGCTGATGCGCAAATTGCGAGTAGCGCCGCTAAAAATAGTTGTGCCGGTGTAATTGTTATGCCTGCTGCTGTTGCAATAAACGTTACAGCAATCATATGCATAATCGCAGTACCATTCATATTGATTGTCATACCCAGTGGCAAGATAAAGCTTGTTGTTTCCAGGCTACACCCTAGCTCGTCTTGACAAGTTTTGGTGTTGATAGGAAGAGTTGCGGCTGATGAGTTAGTTGAAAAGCCCCAAATACCAACCTTTGCCATTTTCTTGATAAACTTTAATGGGTTGAGTCCTGTCATTCCCCAAATAGCCAGTGGGTAAGCTACAATTAAGTAGGTAAATAGTGTTATAATTGTTGTAACCATATACGCAAATGCTGGTTTTAAATATTCAATTCCGTAAATTGCAAATGTTCTGGAAATTAGGCAGAAAATTGCAATTGGGCCAATTTTATTAATTAGGAAGTTTAAAAACATTTGGATAATATCGCTAGCATTTTCAAGCACCGCTTTTAATGGATCCGCTTTACTACCCATTTTGTTAATACAAAGACCCATAATTACCGCAACAGTAACAACTGCCAAAATTTTTGTATTTACCCCAAACACGTTTATAATGTTGTTTGGCACTGCCTGTATAATAGTGTTAAGTGGATTAAATGGAGCTATTGTCACTGCCTTTGTTGCCACATCACTACTAAGTGTTACTGAGAAAAATCCCATTTACATAACTGCGTAGGCTACTGCTCCTGCAAATGCGCAACCAACCACATAAAACATTCCAAATATAGCAAGCGATTTTCCTGCAATCCTACCCAATTTGCCAGCATCAGAGATGCTACATATTGCAAGAGTGATAGATACCAAAACTAATGGTACAATCGCCAGTTGCAAACCATTCATAAATAATTGACCTATTATGTAAAAAACACCTATTGATTTTACTCCAGCCTCTGCTGTAATATCTTGGAAAAGCAAGTTGTTAATAAACTGCCATGTGCCTTGCTGCCCACTCGCTATCATACTCTCACGCAGTATTAAGCAACCAATACCAACCACAATACCAGACACCAGTGCAATCATCATCTTTTTTACGATGGTCATTTCCTTTTTCTTTGTGTTTACCCCCATGA
>CAZMCJ010000155.1:0-2517 GCA_964564795.1 uncultured Eubacteriales bacterium
CGTTCGGGACGTAGGGGTCGGGCGTTCGAGTCGCCTCATTCCGACAAAAGGCGACAAATGACTAAAATCATCTGTCGCTTTTTGTTTTTCTTTTTTGTAATTGCTTGAAAATAAACGCATAATCTTGAACACCTCGTTCTCATTTTCTGTTCGATAATTGCCATTTTCTTTGTTCATCAAAATTCCACTTGGGAACACTAATTTTTGCAATTCTTGCCTACTTTCGAAATCTCCATCAATCCACAAACTGCCTAATTGACAACACATTAGCATTGCTTTGTCTACAAATTTCTCCAAGTTCGATAAATTTTTGTTGGCATTTTCAAGACATCGCTCTATTTCGGCCAATTCTGTGTTCAAATGAGCAATAGAGGTTTTGTAGATGTCTTCGCTTATTTCATCGAGTCCAAAGCGCAGTTTCAGTTTCTCAATTTTCTGTTTGCACTCTGTACGGCGTTTAAGCAACGCTCTGCGTTCTTCATCTTTCATATCGTTATGTTCCCTAAATACCTTACGAAACACATCGGAGAGGGCAGATAACCACTCCTGAGGGATTTTGTAACTGTTTAGTAGTGCAACATACTCTGCGTGCATTTTCTCTGCGCTATTGTTGTTTTTACAACCTTTGGTGTTGCATTTATAATAGTTCTTACCCCTTGCCTTAACGGTGTAACCCGTTAGATAACCACCACACTCGGAACAGATGATATGGCGTTTGAGAGGAAAATCATCGGTAACCCTCTTATGCTCATACCCTGCATTGGAAATACCATTTATCTTGTTGAATATAGCTTCATCAATCAATGCCTCGTGTTTGCCTTTTACAATCTCATTCCCCAAAAGATTATGCCTAATATACCCAACATAGAATACATTTTGGAAAATCTTGTTTAGGTGCTTGCGGTCAACATCAAGACCCATCGCCCTCAACCTCTCACAAATGACAATATCGCTCATACCCTCTGTTGCTTTCCATATAAAGGCATTACGCAGTTTCCTGCCGTCTTCATTTACTGTTATTATATGCTCACGCCCCACCTTTTTGCGGTCATAACCCAACGGAACATTATTAAACCAATAACCTCTTTTTAGGCACTCTGTCATACCCATAACACTCTTATCCCTACGCAATTCATTCTCGAATTGGTTGAACAGAAACAATATATCCTCCATAAACCGACCTGCCGCACTATCGGGGTCTGTAGCTTGGGTTGCCGATATAACATAAATCCCTTTTGATTTCAAATATGCCTTTGTCATCATCGCCTCCGTTCCTGCACGGGAGAAGCGGTCAAAGGAGTAGACAAGGATAATGTTTATCTCCTTGTCCTTTGCCACCTCTGCAATCATTTTACGGTACATTTCGCCCTCGGTCTTTGCACTCTCGTGTGTTCCACCAAACTCCCTTTTGATTGTGATACCTCTCTGTTCTGCATACTCCAAACAAATCTTTCGTTGGTTTTCCAAACTGCAATTATTTTCCTCTTGCTCCCTTGTGCTCACTCGTGTCCACAGAGCGGCAACTCTCTTTTCCAACTTGCTGTACTCTACAACAGTCTTTACACCTTTAATTTTCTTCTTTTTCTTAACCTCTATCATTCCACTACACTTTTATTATAAATTATTGTTCCAAGAGTATACATAAACTCCAATACCCTCTGCTGGCTCTCGCCATCTTTAACTCCTAATCTGTTTAATATCTTCTCATAATGTTTCAATTCTTCTTCGTTAAACATTCAAAATATGTATTTCCTTGCCACAACGCTCTGTGGCTTATTTTTTTGGTGCTTTATGGCATACCAACAACGAGGAAACGCTAGGGCGTAAAGCACCCACTCGTTGCCATATAGATATTGCGAAAACAGACAGCACTCGCTGTGAAAGGAAATAAATTTCCTCTCGCTTGTTTGTAGTGTCTTTGCCTTTCGTTTGCAACAAACTACTTATTTCAAGGGTTGCCACCTTGTCTTTTTACTATGTCTTTATTGATTGTAACTCACTGTTGGAATATTCTCTTTTGCGCTGTTGTCAGTGAGTTATTTAGAGTTTCGAAACCTAACAACGCAAACATATATTTTTTATTTTGAAAAAACAAATTTATGCTTGCAATTTGTTAATATTTCTTAATTTTCTTAATGTATTTACACTTGTTGAAGTAATTGCAGACACATTTCGAAGCGACAACCCTTTGCGCAAGAGTTGGATTTCCTTTGCATATTCTAGCCTCATCGCTTCCTCACTCTTGCGATAACCCTCTTTGCGACCAACCTTGCCACCAATACTTCTATAATGGTTGTAACCACTCTCCATTCTGCTCCTGATGAGGCTACGCTCCATTGAGTTGAACTGTGCAAGGATGCCCATTACAAGTTGTGCTATTGGATTGGGTTGTCCATTGGGGAGTAGTGTTTCAAGTCCATTTTGGAGAATATATACGCTGATTTTCTTTGCTGTAAGATTTTTGTAAACAGAATCGAGAAATGCAGCAAAATCGGTAATAGTAGTACATCAAAAACG
>CAZMCJ010000156.1:0-2467 GCA_964564795.1 uncultured Eubacteriales bacterium
GGGGGCCTGCACCTTCGGTGGCTTGACCGTTTACTGCGAGCTGGGAAATCACCACGTAGCGGTCAACCCCTTCTCCATACATCGTCCCCCTTTTACTCAAGAAGCCGCTAAGCAAGAGCTTAGCGGCTTCTTTATCTTATATAACCTTTTCTAAAAATTCCTTATAACCCTTATACGCCCTCTAGACGTCCGCCTTTGCCACACTCTCAAACGGTGCGTGCATTGAAAGCATTGAAACACCACAATCTATCGTGTCCACATCAAGGTTGGCAACATACTGGGCAACCGTTCCCCCTCCACCTTGATCAACCTTGCCAAGCTCGCCCGTTTGGTACAAAACACCACCCTTATTAAATAGGTCCCGCACTTTATAAACAAGCTCGGCACTTGCATCGCTAGAACCCGATTTCCCACGTGAGCCTGTAAATTTAGTTATCGTAAGACCCTCATTAATCTTGCCGCTGTTTCTCTTTTCTGTAACTTCCTTATAATTTGGGTCCACAGCCACGTTAACATCCGCACTAAGGCAGGTGGAATTTGAAAGCACCTTGCGCTTTGGCACCGAATACATATCGCACAAATCCTCAATAATATTTTCAAGGTAGCGTGCCTTAATTCCGGTGTTGCCCATCGATCCAATCTCTTCTTTATCCGCAAAGACAACAAGGGCGGTTTTCTTTGGAATTGCAGAATCAACAAGCCCCTTTAATGATGTAAATGCACATACCCTATCGTCGTGGCCATAAGCGCCAATCATAGAAGTATCAAAGCCTATGTCACGTGCCAAAATTGCAGGCACAAGCTCCAGCTCCGCACTCACAAAGTCCTCCTCAATCATTCCGTACTTTTTAAATAGTATGTTCATAACGTTTAGCTTAACCTTTTCGCTTGCGCTATCGTCCTTAAATGGAATTGACCCCACAAGCACATTTAGCCCCTCGCCAGTTATTGCTTCCAGCATTTTTTTGTTCATTTGCTCCACCGCAAGGTGTGGAAGTAGGTCGGTTATCACAAAAACAGGCTCATTTGGCTCCAGCCCTATTGAGATTTCCACCTTTTTTCCACTACCTGTCATCACAACACCGCACATCGCAAGTGGCAATGAAGTCCACTGGTATTTTTTAATACCGCCATAGTAGTGGGTTTTTAGCATTGCCATATTCTCATCCTCATAGAGTGGGTTTTGCTTTAAATCAATTCGTGGGCTGTCAATGTGGGAGATTATCATATTGATGCCCGCTAGCAAGTCCATCTCGCCAATCACCCCTGCCACAACCGCCTTATCCCGCTGAACAAAGTAGAACTTCTCCCCTTTTTCGTATGGGGTTCTGTAAATATCAAGCTCCTTAAAACCATTACGCTTTAGTATTTCCACAATTTCTGCCGCACACATTCTTTCGGTCATAGAGGCATTTAAAAAACGCTTGTACTCCCTCGAAAGGTCCGCCATTTGCTCTTTTTCCTCATCCGTCATCACATCGTATGCGTTAACACTTTTTTTCATTAGCTGTTCTTGCAGCTTTTGTCCAACCGTTTTTTCCATATCTATTCTCCTCTGACTCCGTATAATTTTTCGTATTTTTCGTATGCTTGCGTCACCCGTGCAACGTAATTTCTCGTTTCATTATATGGGATTTTTTCAATATTAACCCCATCGCTACTGTATTCATCATTCGCCAGCCACTTTTTAACGTTGCCCATTCCCGCATTATAGGCGCACAGGGTGGTTACAAGGTTTCCGTTGTACCTCTCCAAAAGATAATTTAAAAACCACGCACCGCAGTAAATATTAACCTTTGGGTCGTATATTTGGTCAAGCGTACCTTCCATCTTTGATTTCTCCTTGATGAAGTTGAAGGTGTCCCTCGTTATTTGCATAAGCCCCATAGCTCCCGCCCCCGATTTTGCATTTTCCTTAAACCCACTCTCCGTTTTCATCACAGCGTAGATAAGGTTGGGGGAGATTTTCAGCTCCGCCGCGTACTGCTCCACCAGTTCAAAATGCTCTGTTGGGTAAAATATTTTGTAATATTCATTTATTTTGTAATTATAAAGAAAGCTCAAACAAATAATTATTATACCCAAAGCGGTGTAGGTTATGATTTTTTTCATTAGTTTTCCTCTTGCCTCAGCGTTTCTACTATCATTTTGCTCTCTGCCAGAAGTTCTTCGTTGTCACCGTTATTGTATATCAAAAAATCACATTTTTCTTCGTAAAAATTATCGTCCTTTTGGCTATATATTCGATCTTCCGCCCTTTTTCTTTCAATATTGTCCCTCGCAATTAAGCGTTCTATTCGCTCGTTTCGCTCGGCAATCACACCAATAACCGCCACACACAGCTTATCAAGCTCGCTTTCATACAAAAGTGCCGCATCTATCAAAATATCTCGCTTTTCGTTTTGCAAAATAGTTTTTTCAATTTCGTTTTTTATATATTTATGGGTGATTTTATTTAGAATTTTTA
>CAZMCJ010000157.1:0-2408 GCA_964564795.1 uncultured Eubacteriales bacterium
TTTAGCGCCTTATCTGCTGTTGATAAAGTAACCATATTTCCTCCTAATTTTTAAGCCCATTTGCAACAAGCCCGAAATCACTTATCGGGCTGATTTTTAACATCACTTTGCCAACAATGTGGCGTTTATCCACCGTACCTATCATATCAGAACGGCTGTCGGTTGAGTGGTTACGGTTATCACCCATAACAAAAACCTCCCCCTCTGGCACAACCAGCGGGAATACTGCACCCTCATCTTTATATGTTTTATCGTTGATGTATATTTCTTCCATAAGCACATCATCAACATAAACTTCCCCTTTTTGGAAATCTATGAACACCGTTTGCCCCCCGCTAGCAATGATGCGCTTAACAAAGGGCTTGCTTGTGAAATTCGGCTTGTTTAATACAACAACATCACCCGGTGTTGGGTTGTAAAACACCTCCCAAACAATTAGCCTATCCCCATCGTTTAATGTTGGCACCATTGATTCCCCCTCGACACCCACCACCCTAAAAACAAAGGAAAAGACTATGGCAACGCAAACAAGAGCCATTAAAAGAGCATCTGCCCACTCCAAAATGTCCTTCAGAATATCATTATCATCTTGCTGTCTTTCGTTCTCTATCATACAATCTCCCTGCATAACAACTTGCCACCACTATAAATAAATATAGCAAAAAAGGGACTGTTAAAGTCCCTTTTTCGTTATATTTTTTGTTGAACTTTTGCCGCTTTGCCAACTCTATCACGCAGATAGTATAGCTTAGCACGTCTAACTTTACCGTTTCTAACCACTTCGATCTTTTGGATGAATGGAGAGTTCACTGGGAAAGTTCTCTCAACGCCTACTCCATAAGTAACACGTCTAACAGTAAATGTTTGTGCAATACCGCCACCTTTTTTCTTGATGATTGTACCCTCGAACATCTGAACTCTTTCTCTGTTTCCTTCTTTTACCCAAACATGTACCTTAACAGTAGAACCGATATTTAGAGCTGGTAAATCACTTCTGATTTGCTCTTTAGTTAAAGCTTCTAGAATAGCATTTCTCATTCTAGCGCCCTCCTTCTTTTATAGACATTCTTGCCTCGGTGTGGGCAGCGGAATATCCGTAATATTTTATGTTTTATGCGGTTGATCCATACTCAAATTACATAAAAACACTTGTACATTTTACCATAACCGTTATGATATTGCAATACTTTATTTAAACTTTTCTAAATTTTTATTTAAAAACTCAAGCCTTGCATATTTATCGTATAAAATCTTGGCATCATCAATATTTTCTTCCACTGTTTTTATGATTAGCGCTGGGTTAAGACTCTCACCCCCTCCAATTTGAACGGTTACCTTACCCACAATATCCTCGTCATTTACTGCGGTTGTTTCAATGGAGTTTATAAGTGGCATTATATTTATTTCCTTTTCACCATTTTTGCCCTTTTTTATTGTTTTAACCTCGTCATTTGCAAAAAGCTTATCCATCTTCGCCTTAAGTTTTTTTGCATCAGTTGTCTTAATCAAAAAAGAATATCTTGCAAACATAATTTCCTTAAGCTTTGCCTTTTGCTCGTAACATTCAACAATACTAAGCCCGCTTGGCATTGTCTTGTTAAGGCGCTCTTTAATCTCATCAAAGGTTATATCATCAAAGCAAGTGAAGTCCATAAACTCCCCCTCACTCTCGTACCCTAGTGATAACGGGTTGCCAAAAACAATGTGCGCACGTTGGTTGAACCCTTCAGTAAATTTTACATTAAGCTCAGCACGGGACAGCGCCCTTGTGAATGCACGTACTAAAGCAAGTTGAGAGATATAGGACGCTTGAGCCTTTTTAGAAAATACTAATCTAACATTTTTTTGAGTACTCATTTGCACTTGCCCCCAATCATCTTGTTTGCCCCGCATCCCCCGCACTCCTCACGGCAGTTTTTTGTAGTTTCCGATTTGTATGCTGTTGCAAGCTCCTTCTTTAGGTAATCCACACCAACACCAATATCTATATGGCTCCATGGCAGAACCTCGTCAAGCTCTCGCTTTCTGTTTGCGTAAAAATAGGTATCCATACCGCAATTTGCAAACGCTTGTTTCCACTTGGCAAAGTCAAAATGCTCTTGCCATCCGTCCATTTTGCACCCAAGTTTAAATGCTTCCAAAAGCACCTTGCCAAGTCGCCTGTCACCCCTTGCAAAAACACCTTCCATAAGACAGATGTCCTCGTGGGTGTAGCTTAGGGAAATTTTCCTATTATTTAATTCCTTTTTAAGGTAAGTCTGCTTGTCTCTCATAACGTCCATCGTGTCTTGTGCTTCCCACTGGAATGGAGTAAATGCCTTTGGCACAAAGGACGAAATAGATATTGTTACCGCAAGCTGCTTTCTTCTGTTTCGGTTTTCGCACTTATAGTAGCAATCAAGCACCTT
>CAZMCJ010000158.1:0-2397 GCA_964564795.1 uncultured Eubacteriales bacterium
GGCGATAATTACCTCCGGTGGGATAAGCACAAAGGAAATAAACCCGAAAACGATGGAGAGCAAGCTTGTTGCAGGACTTTATTTTGCGGGCGAAGTTATAGATGTGGACGCATACACAGGTGGATTTAACTTGCAAATTGCCTTTGCAACAGGTTTTGTTGCAGGGGAAAACGCATAAATAAAAAAGAAGGACGGTAGTAATATGGAGAAAAAATTAGGCAGCAAAGAGGTTGCGGCGGCGGCGCTTAAAATGGCAACAACAATAACACGCGACGAGGAAGACGAAATGAAGGCAAAAATGCTTGAAATGGAAATTAAAACGTGTGCGGTTGATTTTGGCGGCGACCTCCTAGTTAGTGCAAACAAGCTAATTGAGCGCGCTGTTGTTTCTGCAAAGCGTGAGGGAATTATAATTGCTTCCCACAGGGAAGAAGGGGGCATTGCCGGCGCAACAAGGGAGGCAATAAGCCAAATCATCACAAAGGCACTTGGATTTAATGTTGGTGGCAAAATGGGGATTGCACGGTGCGGAGACCACGTATGCGTGGCACTGTTTTTTGGTGTTGGTCTACTGCATTTAAATGAAATTTCTGTTGGGCTGGGCCACAGAGCAATATAAGGGGGTAAAACAAAATGTCAACGATTAACATTGCAATAGATGGGCCATCAGGTGCAGGCAAATCAACAATATCAAAGGCACTTGCAAAAAAACTTTCATTTATTTATATAGATACAGGGGCGCTTTACAGGGCGATTGGACTTTATGTGGAGCAAAATGGGGTGGGCTCAACCGATTTGGCAAAAATACTAGAGCTGCTTCCCGAAATTAATGTTGATTTAAAGTATATAGATGGCGAACAACATGTATTTTTAAACGGCAAGGACGTAAGCGACGACATAAGAACGCCAATAATCTCCAAATATGCCTCCGATGTTTCAGCGATAAAGGAGGTTAGGCAGATGTTGCTTTCCATCCAAAAGGATATGGCAAAAAAGTATAACGTGATTATGGACGGACGGGATATTGGCACAGTAATCCTTCCAAATGCGGACGTTAAAATATTCTTAACTGCATCGGCTGAGGCTAGGGCTATGCGCAGGTTTGATGAGCTTAAAGAGAAGAAAATGGACGTTTTGTACGAGGATGTTTTGCGTGATATGATACAGCGGGATAAAAATGATAGTTCAAGGGAAATGGCGCCTCTAAAACCGGCGGAGGATTCCGTTTTGGTGGATACAACGGGCAACACATTGGAGGAATCCATCTTGTCAATGGAAAAAATAGTGAGGGAGAAATGTAAGGATGTACTACCTTGTTAAATGGTCCACAACACTTGCGGCACGACTTTGCTTCACTTTTAAAATAATTGGCAAGGAAAAATTAGTAAAAGATGGCGCCCTTATGGTGTGCGCAAATCACACTTCCAACTGGGACGCTGTTTTTATTGCAATGCTTTACCCGCAACACTTGCATTTTTTGGCTAAGGAGTCCCTTTCCAAATCTAAATTTATGGATTTCATTATGGCAAAGTCAAAGGTTTTACGGGTTAAACGTGATGGGAATGATTTAAGCCTTATAAAGGACGCAGTTAAGGTTTTGAAAAACAATAAAGCACTTGCAATATTCCCTGAGGGGACAAGGAGCAAGGACGGAGAGTTGCAAGAGCCAAAGGCGGGGGTAACAATGATTGCAATGAAGGGCAATGCGGTTATTCAGCCCGTTACAATCATAAGAAAGAAAAAGCTGTTCACCAGGGTAACCTTGGTGGTTGGGGAGCCAATGCACTTTACAAAAGAGCAGTACCCAAAAGCGAATACCGAGCTTTACTTAACCCTTGCCAAAAAGGTTATGTTGGAAATTGAAAAGAATATGGGTGAGGAAATATGAGGGAATACCGAGTTGCTAAAAGTGGTGGATTTTGCTTTGGTGTTAAACGTGCGGTTTCGATAGCGGAGATGGAGATTGCAAATAAAAACCAAAAGGTTTATATGCTGGGGGAGATTATCCATAATCGACCACTGATTGAAAAAATGGAAAAAGAGGGTGGAATAACAATTGAAACCCTTTCAGAGATTGAAAAAAGGGATAACGCAAAGGTTCTAATTAGGGCGCATGGTCTGCCCAAAAACGGATATGATGAAATAAAGGAGCAAAAACTCGAATTTGTAGATGCTACCTGCCCATTCGTTAAAAAAATTCATTCTATTGTTGCAAGCGCAATTAAGAATGGCGAGGAGATAATAATAATAGGGGATAAAAACCACCCCGAGGTTATAGGGATAAACGGGTGGTGCGATAATAAGGCGCACATCGTCTTAAATGATGTAGAACTTAAAAATCTTATTGATGGCGGGGATTTGAGGGGAAAACAAGGTTGCCTTGTAGCCCAAACAACC
>CAZMCJ010000159.1:0-2393 GCA_964564795.1 uncultured Eubacteriales bacterium
CTGTAAAATGGGTTAAATCGTGGGTGCATTAGAGGATAAGTGGCGCACCCTCCTTTTGCTCATCAGGAACGGCTTGCAGACCACGTGGCTAGACATCTCTCAACTCACCTTTATCGGTACAGGGCAGCTTTTCAAAATCCTCTTTGCTTTTTATTGTGTCAAGGTCAATATTTTTAAGCTTTTGAGAGTAGAATCCCTCTACATTTTTTAGGATTTTTAGATTTTTAAATACCAGCTCAAACTGTTCATTTTTCATAATTAGTCCCCATATTAAAGGCGCATATATTTGCCTTTAGGTAATCTTTTTTAATTGTTTCCCTGGTGGCAACTTCCTTATCCTATCGTGAAAATGGGAGAAAAGAGGTGGAAAGTGTAGCGCTAAGCATTGCAACGTTTAGATTAACTTGTTTCGTTGCAACTATAACGTTTAGTCCGCTGTATGCGCCACCTGCCGCAACCTCAAGCGCTGCTTTTTCATTGGTGGACCATTCCACGTAAATGTCTCCTTTGTTTGCATTTGCAACTGTCTCCAAAATTTCTGTTGATGGTGTGCCGGGGTAGCCGCACACTATTTGCACCACTGCTGCAATTGCACCTAGGGCAATACTTTCGTTGCCCAAAACCAATGTTTTTTCCATATAATTCACTCCTTAACTGTTAAACATATCACCAAAGTGGCAATAATATGTTGGTGCTGTCCAATACAAAACAAAAAACACTCGGGGTAACCCACCTTAATTCGCAAAGGAAAAACCTTTGCCTTAGTTAGAATACAAAAATATTTTTAAGCACTAACGCAGCTTAAACGTTGTGGAATACTTTTGGGAAAAACCCCATTTGACCGCACCCTCAGTGGTCCATTTAATGAGCTGCCACCACAAGGCTCTCAGCTTTACCTCGCTCTCTGTAAGTATAGTTTAGCATTTTTATCTCCACGTCACAGTTTGATTGACAAATGTTTAATTTTTCACGTTGTAACACAAAAAAATTTACACTTGCAATAGTTTTTTAAAAGCTTGTATGTTATAATAAAAAAAAACAATAGGAGAAGTATAGTATGAAAAAAATAATAATTGTTGGCGGAGTTGCAGGTGGTGCAACAGCTGCGGCACGACTAAGGCGCCTTGACGAAAAAGCGGAAATTATTATGTTTGAGCTTGGTGAGTATATATCCTTTGCAAATTGCGGTTTGCCGTATTATATCGGGGGCACAATTAAGGAAAAAAGTGCGCTAACTCTTCAAACACCAGCCAGCTTTAATGCACGCTATAACGTTGATGTTAGGGTTTTATCCGAGGTTATTGCTATTAATAAAGAAAAAAAGACTGTTAGCGTTAAAAATCATAGAACAAACGAAGTATATGATGAAAGCTATGATAATCTAATCCTTTCTATGGGTGCAGATCCAATAAAACCACCAATTAAAGGTGTGGAGCTTGATGGGGTGTTCACATTAAGGAATATACCTGATACCTACAAAATAAAGGATTATATTACAGATAGCAAAGCCAAAAGCGCAGTTGTTGTTGGTGGGGGCTACATTGGTATGGAGATGGCGGAAAACCTTGTTGAGGCAGGTTTGCAAGTTTCAATCATTCAAAAATCGCAACAAGTTATTACGCCGCTTGACTTTGATATGGCGTGTGATGTGCACCGTCACGTCGAAAGCAAGGGGGTTAACCTTATGCTTGAAACTAAGCTTATAGAAATTGAGGAGCAGGGGACAAGCCTATGTGTTAAAACTAATTGTGGTGATATAAAAACCGATATGGTTATAATGTCGATTGGTGTTAAGCCTCAAACAAAAATTGCAATTGAGAGTGGACTAACCGTAACAGAGCGTGGTGCAATTGTTGTAAACGATAATATGCAAACGAGTGATGAAAGCATTTATGCGGTAGGAGACAGCATAGAGATTACTGATTTTGTTACACGCCAAAAAGGAATTATACCACTAGCAGGGCCAGCGAATAAGCAAGGCAGGATTGCGGCAGACAACATTTGTGGCATAAATAGCACATACACAGGAACCCAAGGCAGCTCAATATTACAGGTGTTTGGTATGACAATTGCAACAACAGGAATAAATGAAAAAACTGCAAAAAAGTTAGGACTTAATTACGATAAGGTTCATACCAACTCTGCAAACCATGCAGGGTATTACCCTGGTGCCATTAATATGTCCATCAAAACAGTGTTTGAAAAGGTAACTGGTAAAATTTTGGGTGCACAAATTGTTGGTTTTGATGGTAGTGATAAAAGATGCGATGTTTTGGCAACAGCGATAAGGTTTGGAGCAACATATAGCGATTTGGAAAAGTTGGAGCTTTGCTATGCGCCTCCATATTCCTCTGCTAAAGACCCTGTTAATGTTGCGGGGTTTGTTATAGGCA
>CAZMCJ010000160.1:0-782 GCA_964564795.1 uncultured Eubacteriales bacterium
CAATTTCAATTTCTACTGCAGAGTTTCCTTTCCCCGATGAGGGAGAGCAAGAACACCAGCTATCGGCACAAGATATGCTCCAATTTCCCGTCGCCGTTATGTTGAAGGTAGTTTTGGAAGCCTTTGCATTGACATTCAATAAACTGATTGACAACGTCAATGAATTGTCATCTGTCGGTTTGGTTTTGGGCTCATCCTTTGAGCAGCTCCCGGCTAGCAACAATAGAATAGCACAAATTGTGTATAAAAAACACCTTGACATAATGTAGGGTGTTAGATTCCGATCGAACAATCGTCTAACCCACAAATTACCCCCACTCGCCCGACTCAAGGCAGCCCTCCGGCCCCTCCGTCACGGCATACAAATATATAAAAAAAATGCATCCCTCGGATAAATTTACAAGTACTTGCCTTGCAGATGCTTGCAGCAAAGCACGCATCCCTCGGATAAATTTACATATACTTGGCTTACAAAGCCTTGCAGATATCCGATGATTTTTAAGACATTATGTTTGTGTCTTTTGGTGAGCAGGTTATTTGCCGGCGCATCGAGGTTGTCTCCATTCAATAGATGCCTGGCTCTGTATTGGGCCGGTAGCCGGCTCGGTGACTGGGATAACCCCTGCACCGGAATAAACTGCTCTTACATCGGTTACTTTTTTAGCAAATGCCTCACCTGTTTTTATTGTTTTTTTTACTCCCAGGCTTACCATCTTTGGATAGTTTTATGCCTGTAAGCAGGTATTATTGTACGTATTGATTGTAGCGTTTATGGGAAACTA
>CAZMCJ010000160.1:792-2326 GCA_964564795.1 uncultured Eubacteriales bacterium
TATCCGTATTGGTAATATATTGTAAACACTTTAATAAATCTGTAAATATGAATTCAAAAATTTTATCCTTTATGCTGCTTGCGGTAATTGCTCTCTATTCCTGTGAAAAATATGAAATAAGCCATTACAGAGAGTTGGAAAAGAGCAAAAAAAGCTGGAATGAATTCAAAGCCACATCCAATAATTCATACAGGTACACTATCGTAAAGTCTTCATGGGTGGGAATCAGTTGGAATACTACAATTACTGTATATGAAGGAAGAGTTGTGGAAAGGGCGTTCCGTTTTACAGCCTGGGACGAATCTCTGCTTGCGAACATACCTGAAGAGGATCGTTCATGGATAGAAAAAGGCAATCAAGTAGGAATCTACGCAACCTCGGCAGCAGCACCCCCTAACACAATGGATGAGATTTATGAATATGCCAAAAAGGATTGGCTGGTCAAGAGGAAAAACAGGACAGTCTTTTTTGAAACACATGATAATGGGTTGATCTCAATATGTGGTTATACAAATGACCAATGTATAGACGATTGCTTTATTGGAGTTCATATCATCGACATAGAACCAGTTCCCTTGGCACAAAATTAAAAAAGGCCGGTTTGCTCACATGCAGAGTACCGGGGGTTGATAAATAATTATTATCTTCATCTCGCAAAATGAATATTTGCCATGTGGGAATTTTCTAAACCTTTGATAAAAGGTTTTATAAAACACATCTGACATGGTTTGCCGGGTGTGATTTTGTAATGCATTTATTGACATCCTTACAATTAACACTGATTATAATATCAACACTGACTATCATGATTATAGACGAAAAACTTCTAAACACAATAAGCCAGGAAGCCAAGCAGAGCGAAAGGCTTCGTATGAACCACAACCTGCATACCTCTCCAGACTCTCCTTCCCAAAGGCTTTTAAATGCACTGGAGCCTGGTACAAAGCTGGCTATACACCGCCACAGGCATACTGCCGAGACCTACATAGTTCTCAGGGGCTCCCTGAGGGTTATGTTTTTCGACGACGAGAGGCAAATAACATCTGAGTTTATCCTCTCACCTGCAGAGAAAAAATTTGGACTTGATATTCCTGCAGGTCAATGGCACTCTCTGGAAGTTTTGGAAAGCGGAACGGTTATTTTCGAAAGCAAAGACGGCCCATACAAACCACTTGGTCCCGAAGATATCAATGAATCCTCCCTTTAATACGAAAATTATGGAAATAAAATTTTGCAATAGATATTTCGCTTATCTCGCTATCTCCTTTGGTTTCTTGGCTGCAATTGCGTGCAACCCTAAACCAAGCACAAAATACAGCCAGGACCTTGCAGAACAATATGGTGCTGATGAGTATGGAATGAAGAGATACATTTTGGTTATACTAAAGACCGGTCCGGATACAACAAGTACTAAAGAAGAATTGGAACAACTGTTCCGAGGCCATATGGATAATATAACCAGGCTCTCCGACCAAGGCAAATTGGTGGTTGCAGGACCTATGTCCGGGAAAAACGAAAGAGGGTACAGGGGTAT
>CAZMCJ010000161.1:0-2323 GCA_964564795.1 uncultured Eubacteriales bacterium
ACGGATGGTGTACTTGTATATATATCAGTCAGATAGCCCGGAAGAAGTTGTAATAATATTCCACCTAAGCCTCCTGCTGCTGCTCCAATTCCGGTTACTGAAGCCACTGCTTTTTTAGGAAACATATCCGAAACGGTAGTAAAAACATTAGCAGACCATCCACAATGGGCTGCTGCTGCTATGCAGATGATTGTAACGGCATAGAAAGAAGCCATGGATCCAAAACGTGCAACATTTCCAAAGTAGGGTATAAAAATCAACAAAACAGGGAAAATTGCGATTAGTAGCATTGTCATCATTCTGGCCTTGTAAACGTCCCAACCCTTGTTAATAAAATATATGGGTAAAGATCCGCTAAATAGTGCTCCTACAATGGCTACACCATAAACAATGAACGTTGGCAATATAACTTCTTGGGTTGTCATTCCAAATTGTTTCAATAAATAGTCTGGTAACCAAAACAATAAAAACCACCATACACCGTCGGTCATAAACTTACCAAAGAAAAAAGACCATGTTTGACGATAACGAAGCAACTTCTTCCAACTTACCTTTTGTAAGTCATCAACTTGATCTTGAATTTCAGCAATAGTATCATCGCTATGGATATAGTCATATTCTTTTTCGAGTAGCCTTCCTTTTAATTTTATTTTTTTGGGAGTATCATAAAAGATAAACCAAAAAATCAACCATAAAAAACCAACAGAACCTGAAAGAATAAAAGCCATTTTCCAACCTAAACTTTCACCGAAATAAATAAGACACCAAGGAATAAAAACAGCTGAGATCATGGCACCAATATTGGATCCTGAAATAAAGATTGAAGAAGCTAAAGCTCTTTCTTTTTTTGGAAACCATTCCGCCACAGTTTTTATTGAGGCAGGGAAATTCCCAGCTTCACCAACCCCAAATAAACTACGTACAATAACATGTAATAGAAGTAATTGCCCTACAAATGCATTCAGTATACTGAAAAATGACCACACTATTAATGAAAGTGCAAGTCCTAATTTTGTACCGATCTTGTCGATAATAATACCGGCAAAAATTGTTGCAAGTGCATAAGATGCAGTGAAAATCGAGGTAACATAAGAGAAATCGGCATTTGACCAACCAAAACCTTCCGTTGAACAAAAATACGCTTTCAAATAACCAACGATATTACGATCCATGTAGTTAATGGTTGTCGAAAATAAAAGCAAGGAACAGATAACCCATCTATACCTGCCAATTTTCTCTCTATTAACACGATTTCGAGTCCTTGTCATTCTACTTTATTTATACCTCCCATATTCCATTACTGTATCCCACATTGCCCAAAAGTTTGCTGCAGAAACATCGTCCTGAATATTATGAACCGGTGCATAAACAAAACCTCCTCCGGGAGCCATAATATCAATAATTCTTTTCACTTCATCTTTCACTTCTTGTGGTTTGCCTTTGCAAAGAGTGGATTGTGTGTCGATCCCTCCGCCCCAGAAAACCAGATCTTTACCGAAATCCCTCTTTAAACCGGCAAGTTCCATATCGGCAGCTGTAAATTGCACTGGATTAAGAATCTCCAAGCCTGCATCAATTAAATCAGGAATGATTGGCCGTATTGAACCACAGCTATGCATAAAGGTTTTTATCCCCGGCATTTCTTTTTTTATAAATCCAAATAGTTGTTTAAATTTTGGAATTATAAATTTTCTTAAATCTTCCGGCGCAATTAATGTAGAAGCCTGAGTTCCCAAATCATCACACTCGGAAGCGACTAGAATTTTGCTTTCCAGTCCATTCCGCTTAATCCATGAAAATAACGAAGCCCAATACTCCATTTTATGCTCAACAAATTGTTGAGCAAGTGCATCCACACCTTCCGGATCCATATACGTATCCATGTACCACAACTCATGACCTCGAATTCGAGTACTCATTTCTGTTAATCCAGCACAGTTTCTGTCAGCAACACCACAGAAATCTCCAATTTGTTTTGCCAATGGTTCTATATCTGCTTCCATTATAGCAATTTGCTCAGCTCCCCATGTTGGCACTTTCCAATGTGTTAATCCTTCAGTAATGCTATCGTATTGTTTCAATGGATAAGTTGCCTGACTGTAATAGAGCTCGTGAGTGGACATTTGCCATTGACAATCGTATAAATCGGTTATGATGGCAGTGCCTTTCTCATCGTAAGTACGGATTTTTTCATAATTCAGTACACGTCTTGCGCCAATGCGTCTGGTGTCGGACTTTAAAGCAACCAATGTCTCCTCGATTGGAGTGACTATTTGAGAAATCGGATCACATTCGGCTTGGTCAAAATCGGTACTAAGACCTC
>CAZMCJ010000162.1:0-2301 GCA_964564795.1 uncultured Eubacteriales bacterium
TGCCAAAAGTATAAAGGATACTTGCCTTAGTCCACCAATTGCTGTTGTTATGGGTAATGAGGCACGTGGAATAAGCACATTTTTTGAGCAAAATAGTGATAAGCTCATCTATATTGATATGCTCGGGCAAAGCGAATCACTAAATGTTGCAGTTGCAAGTGGGGTAATTATGTGGGAGATGGCAAAGGTGAATAAAGATGAATGATATTATTTACTATCTTTGGCTTGTTAACGCATTGGGAGAGGGCAACAAAAAAGCAAATATTCTAGTTAAAGAAGTTACAAATCCATACACAATTTACAAAATGCCAAAAGATGATTATAGGCATAATTTTAGCGTGCCACTTTTGCCAAAAGAGATTGAAGCACTTTCCAACAAGGATTTAACCTTTGCATTTGAGATAATATCGTTTTGCAACAAAAAGAATGTAAGAATTTTAACAATTGATGATGAACGTTACCCAAGGCAATTGCAAAACCTGTATAACCCACCAATTGTGCTATACACCTTTGGGGATTTGGAGTGCATTGATGCAAATATTTCCATAACGGTTGTGGGATCACGCAAGGCAACACGAGAAGGCCTTGATATTGCAAAAGCTATAAGCCAAAACCTAGCTGCGTGCGGGGTTACTATTATAAGTGGCTTGGCACGTGGGATTGATACCAATGCACATATTGGTGCGCTGGAGGCTGGCGGCAAGACTGTTGCCGTTTTGGGGTGTGGAATAAATGTTGTGTTCCCAAAGGAAAATAGAAGGCTTATGGAGCAAATTTACAAAAATGGGTGTATTATAACGGAGTTCCCACCAAACTCTGAGCCACTTGCGTGGCATTTCCCTTTGCGCAATCGCATTGTTGCGGCGCTATCCCGTGGTACAATAGTGGTGGAAGCAGGGGAGCGAAGCGGCTCCTTAATCACAGCAAGCCTAGCCCTTAATTTGGGCAAAGATGTTTTTGCTGTTCCGGGTCCCGGTTCAAAGGAAAACTGCGGTTGTAACGCCCTTGTTAGAGATGGGGCAAAACCAATAACCAACGCACTAGAGGTATTGGAGGAATATGCAGATATACTTATCCCAAAGGATTTAAGAATTACGCTTCTTGAGAATATTTTGGGGCAGACGGCGGCTGAAAAGCCAAGGCAAACCAAACAAAATGTGCAAACAATTACGCCACCCGAAACACTTTCGGGGGATAGTTTGAATATATTTAGGTTATTAATAAATGGGCAAAAATCTCTTGAGTCAATAGCGATTGAACTTGATTTAGCTCCAAGTACGGTGTCTATAGCTCTAACTCTTATGGAAATTGATGGATACATTGAATGTCTGCCCGGTCAGCATTTTAAAATAATATAAAAAGGTGTGATGAATATGTCTAAGCTTGTTATAGTGGAGTCACCCGCTAAAGCAAAAACAATAGAAAAATATTTGGGGAAAGATTATACTGTCCTAGCCTCTATGGGGCATTTAAGGGACTTGCCAAAAAGCCAATTTGGTGTTGATGTTGAAAAAAACTTCGAGCCAAAATATATTGCCATTCGTGGTAAGGGTGATTTGATTAAAAAGCTTAAAAAGGAAGCCAAAAAAAGCAGTATGGTTTACCTTGCAACTGACCCTGATAGAGAGGGGGAGGCTATTTCGTGGCATCTATCCAAGCTTTTATCCCTTGACAATGATAAATATAAAAGGATTACATTTAACGAAATTACAAAAACTGCTGTTACAACTGCAATAAAAAATCCACGCGATATTGATGAAAATTTGGTTAATTCCCAACAAGCAAGACGTATACTTGATAGACTTGTTGGCTACAAGCTAAGCCCTGTCCTGTGGGCGAGGGTTAAAAAAGGATTAAGCGCCGGGCGTGTGCAATCTGTTACAACTAGGCTAATAGTGGATAGAGAACGGGAGATAAACGCATTTAACCCAGAGGAATACTGGACAATTGATGTGGATTATACGGGTGAAAAAGGCAAGAAAACAATAAAGGCCCGTTTTTTGGGAGATGAGAATAACCAAAATAATCTAAAAACAAAAGAATCGGTTGACAAAGTTCTTAAAGATATAGAAGGTGAAAACCATATTGTTAAAAGCGTTAAAAGAAGTGAAAGAAAAAGAAAACCTTTTCCACCATTTATAACAAGCTCCTTGCAACAAGATGCATCAAGAAAGCTTAACTTCCAATCCAGACGAACAATGAGCGTAGCACAAGAGCTTTATGAGGGTGTTGCACTAGGAAAAAATGGGTTGGTTGGTCTTATCACTTATATGAGAACCGATTCGCTGCGTATATCAGACG
>CAZMCJ010000163.1:0-2266 GCA_964564795.1 uncultured Eubacteriales bacterium
TATTTTAAACAAACTATTGTAATTTTGTTAATAATAAACTATAATGCTATTATGAGTTATGAAGTAATTGTGAATTACCTCTAGTTTTATGCTTTTATTTTATGCATTATCAATAACTCAATAAAAATTTAAGTTTTGAAGGGAGTTTGATTAAAATGAAATCCTACGCAGCTAATGAACTACGCAATGTAGCTATTCTTGGCCACGGCGGGGTGGGTAAAACGTCATTGGTCGAAAGCATACTTTACTACACTGGTAACAGTGATAGACTGGGAAAGATTGTTGAAGGTAATACAATTTGTGACTTTGATAGCGAAGAGATAAAGCGTAAAATTTCCATTTCGACTGCAATTGCTCCATGTGAATATCAAGACACAAAAATTAATTTTATTGACACCCCCGGGTATTTCGATTTTATTGGCGAAGTGAAAGAGGGAATTAGTGTTGCCGATGCGGCTGTAATTGTTGTTTCTGCCAAAAGCGGGGTAGAGGTTGGAACGGAAAAAGCATGGAAATACGCAACGCAAAGGAACCTTCCAAAGCTTATTTACATATCAAAAATAGACGAGGAAAATGCAAATTACTACAAAGTGGTGGATGAATTGCGAGAAGCATTTGGTATGAGCATTTGCCCGGTTGCTATTCCGATATTTGAGGGTGAGAAAATTACTGGGCTTGTTAACTGCGCAAGCATGACAGCCCGTAAATATAAAGATGGAAAAGTTTCGGATATTCCAATGCCAACAGACATGGATGACAAAATACTTCCAATCCGTAATATGATTATGGAGTCCGTTGCCGAAACAAGTGAGGAGCTTTTGGATAAATTCTTCGCAGGGGAGGAGTTTAGCGAGGACGAGATTAAAAATGCACTAAAACAAGGTATTAAAAAAGGCGAAATTGTGCCTGTTGTGTGTGGAACATCAACAACAGGTCTTGGTGTTCAAACTGTGCTTTATAATATTATGAAGTACTTTCCATCACACATCGAAAGTGGTGAGATTGAGGCGATAAATGAAAAAGATGAAGAAATTAAAATAAAGATTACTGAAAACGAGGCACCTGTGTTGTTTGTATTTAAAACAGTGGCTGACCAGTTTGTGGGTAAAATGTCATACTTCAAGGTTATGTCAGGAACAGTTAAGACGGACGGCGTTCTATTTAACACAAAAACAGGGCAAAATGAAAAAATTGCTAAATTGTTTGTCATAATAGGCAAAAAACAAATTGAAGTTAAAGAGCTTGCCGCAGGAGATATAGGCGTTGTTGCAAAGCTCAGCAATACCAATACCGGCGATACCTTGTGCGGTGGAAATATAAGGGTTAAATTCCCAGAAATCAAGTTCCCACGCCCTGCAATTTCCTTTGCAGTTAAACCAAAGGCTAAGGGGGACGAGGAAAAAATAGCAAGCGCACTAAACCGCTTGGTGGAGGAAGACCCAACAATTAGCATAGTGATGAACCCTGAAACAAAGCAACAAATTCTTTCTGGTCAAGGGGATATGCATATAGACGTTATTGTATCTAAGCTTAAAAATAAGTTTGGTATTGATGTTAGCCTTGATCCGCCAAAAGTACCATATAGAGAGGCAATTCGAACTAGGGTTGAGGTTGAAGGTAAGCATAAGAAACAATCGGGCGGACATGGCCAGTATGGACACGTTAAAATATGCTTTGAGAGGTGCGACAGCGAAGACCTAGTGTTTGAAGAAAAGGTTTTTGGCGGAGCGGTGCCAAAGAACTATTTCCCTGCGGTTGAAAAAGGTCTAAGGGATTGCATAAAAAAGGGAGTTTTAGCAGGTTACCCAGTTGTTAACCTTAAGGCAACGCTACTAGATGGTTCATACCATGCGGTTGACTCATCAGAAATGGCATTTAAAATGGCTGCAGCTCTTGCATACAAGGCGGGACTTGTTAAGGCTAACCCAGTGCTGTTAGAGCCGATTGGAAAGCTAGAGGTTCACGTTCCTGAGAGCAATATGGGTGATGTAATCGGTGATATTAATAAACGGCGGGGTCAAGTGCTTGGAATGGGAACAGATGAAGAGGGTACAAGCGTTGTGGAGGCTATGGTGCCAATGGCGGAGATGAATTCTTATGCAATTGATTTGCGTTCCATCACACGTGGACGTGGAAGCTTCGTATTTAATTTTGATAGCTATCAAGATGCACCACCAGCAGTTGTTGCTAAAGTTGTAGAGGAAGCAAAAGCAACAATTAACGAAGAATAATAACAAAATAAAAAGGTAACCACAGATATTGTGGT
>CAZMCJ010000164.1:0-2257 GCA_964564795.1 uncultured Eubacteriales bacterium
CCACGCAGGTGGCGTTCCTCCTTATTTTTTTGCAACACCTTGCGCACCTCCCTATAAAGGGGGGGGTTAATTAAAACCAAACGTTGCGTTATATCTTTATGTACGGTAGATTTGCTAATTTTAAAGTCTTTGGCGCAGCTGCGGACGGTAGCATTTTTCTCCACAATATAGTGTCCAAGCAGGACGCAGCGGTCTTCAATATTCCCTTTCAATCTATTCCACCTTCTTTTAAATGTACTTGCTAATGTATATGCAAGGGTGGGTGCCTGTATGATTGAAAAATAAACAAGGCTATATTTTTTTTGGGAAATAGGGAGTTTAGCTAACCAATTCGATTGTTTGGGATGGTTTTTCTTTAGGCTAAAGGGGCAAAAAAAGGGAGCGCACAATGCACCCCCCTTTAAAAAATAGTATATTTATTTAGCCTTAGTCTTATCCTTTGGCAGTACCAGGTTAAGGATTGTAGCCATTACAAATGTCATAACAATACCATTTTGGGTGAATATTGTTGAAACGAAAGATGGCAGCTGCGCCAATGCCTCTGGCACGTTGGAAAGCCCCATTCCAAGGCCGAGTGCAAGCGCCACAATAACACCGTTTCTACCGCTCAAATCCTCACGCCCCAGCGATTGAAGTCCGCTAACGATAATCATCGCAAACATATAAATTGCAGCCCCGCCAAGCACCGATTGTGGCATAATGGATAAAAGAGCGGAAAGCTTTGGCACAAAACCGGCAGCAACTAAAAAGATTGCACCGGTTGCAATTGCAAAGCGGTTAACAACCTTTGTTATGGCAACAAGGCCAACGTTTTGGCTGAAAGATGTGTTTGGCAAAACGCCAAACAGTGCAGCCACCAAGGAGCCAACACCATCAGCAACAACAGCGCCCGAAAGCTCGGCGTCGGTTGCCTCTCTGCCAAGTCCGCCAACCGTAATACCCGATGTGTCGCCAATAGTTTCAACAGCGGTGGCAACAAACATTATACACATTGGCAAGATTGCATCCCATTTAAACACAATATCCTTTAGGAAAAGTTGTGGCAGCGAAATCCAGCTTGCGGTTTGCACCTGTGTAAAATCAACAATCCCCATAAGTATTGAAATTACATAGCCAACGGAAATGCCGATTAGGATGGAGGCAACCCTTGTAAATCCAGTTGTGTATTGCCCCAAAACAATGATGATAACCAAAACAACAGTTGCAATAAACAGGTTTTGGAGTGAGCCGAAATCCTTTGTACCCGCTCCCCCAGCAAAGTATTTAACACCGATAGGCAGTAGGGAAAGACCAATTGAAATAACAACAAGGCTTGTAACAACGGGTGGAAAAAGCTTGCGTAGCGGCTTTATAAAGAAGCCCAAAACAATCTCCAAAAGTGACCCAACAATGGAGGCACCCATTATTGCGCCGTAGCCATATTGTGCGCCAATTGCCTTTGCTGTGCCAATAAAGCCGGAGCTTGTACCCATAACAATAGGCAGTCCGCTACCTATTTTGTTAAAGAGGGGGTAAAGCTGAATAAGGGTTGCGATACCTGCAATAAACATTGCATTTTGGATAAGCAGGGATTTTGTTGCGATATCCATATTTAGCATTCCGCAGATGATTATCAGCGGGGAAACATTCCCCAAAAACATTGCAAGAACGTGCTGGATACCCAGTGGAGCAGCTTCCCTTAGTGGAACCCGTCCCTCAAGTTTGTAGATGCTTGTTTTAGACATAAGTACACTCCTAATAAAATATTTGTTAAGGCAATAACTCTCACATATATTTTAAGGTTTTTTTAGATAAATTGTAAGTGACATAAAAGCAGAATAGTAGACAAAACAGGACAATGATTTAGTAAAAATGTATAAAAATGCAAGGAGAAATTTTTTATTCCTCACTGCTTGTATTTAATTGTTATGTGGGTTAAAGAAAAAAACCTGATTTCTGCCCTGTTCCTTTGCCTTGTACATTGCCTTATCTGCATTATCCCACAGCTCCTCCACACTGATCTCGTTGCTTTTGCAAAGGGCAATGCCTATGCTATATGTAACAACAACGTCGCAATTTTCTTGCACATAATTCATTAAAAGGTTGCTGGCAGCGTAGTTTGCTTGCTTTTGTATATAATCGTATGATTCTGCATTGCTTATAAAAACTAAAAACTCATCTCCACCAACACGCCCAAAAGTTGCACCTTCGCCAAAAATATTTTGCAGTCTATCTGCAGTTTTTCTCAGTATATAGTCACCAAATTGATGCCCCCAAC
>CAZMCJ010000165.1:0-2227 GCA_964564795.1 uncultured Eubacteriales bacterium
ACAACACCTTCTACTCTACCCTCCAGCTCAGTTAGCTCATGGTAGTGAGTTGCAAAAAGCACCTTACAACCAAGGCTTTTTTTGCTTGCGCTATATTCCAAAACCGCTTGCGCAATGGAAAGCCCATCAAAGGTGCTTGTCCCCCGCCCAACCTCGTCATAAATTGCGAGTGATTTTTCCGTTGCATTTTTAAGTATGTTAGCAACCTCCATCATCTCAACCATAAAGGTGGATTGCCCCGAGGCAAGGTCATCTGATGCGCCAATTCTTGTAAAAATTTTATCACACACACCAATTGTTGCACTGCTTGCAGGGACAAAACTGCCCACCTGTGCCATCAAAACAATCAGCGCTGTTTGGCGCATATATGTGGATTTACCCGCCATATTTGGCCCCGTTATAATGGAAATCCTATTGTTTTCATTGTTTAAATATGTATCATTTGGAACGAAACTGTTGTATAAAAGCATATCTTCCACAACCGGGTGGCGTCCGTTTTTAATATCAATGGTTGTTCCGAGGTCAACAATAGGTAGGGTATAATTGTTTTGCACTGCCGCCTCCGCAAAGGACAGCACCCCGTCAAGACGTGCAACCGCTAATGCCGTTTGCTGAACAGTTTTAATATGCTTTGCAACCTCGTCAACAATCTCAGTAAACAGGTCGTACTCAAGAGCCACAATCTTACCGCTTGCGTTTATAACAGTGTTCTCAAACTCTTTAAGTTCCTCCGTTATGTAGCGTTCGCAGTTGGAAAGTGTTTGCTTTCTTATATAATATTCAGGCAAATTTCCCAAATTCGAGTTGGTAATCTCAATATAATAGCCAAAAACCTTGTTGTATTTTATCTTTAGCGTTTTTATTCCTGTATTTTCTCGCTCCTTAGCTTCAATCTGCGCAATGTAGCCCTTTGCGTCCTTTATTATGCTGCGTAGCCTATCCACCTCCGTGTTATAATGCGCGGCTATAATCTCCCCCTCCCTAACGGAAAATGGCGGATTTTCAGTAATACCCTTGGAAACAAGGGACTGAACCGCAAAAACATCGTCAAGCTCCGCTAAAATTTCCTTTAGGTATGATGTTTTAACGTCCTTAAGTAGCTCCTTAATAGCGGGGATTTTCATAAGGGTAGTGCCCAGGCTTTGCAAATCCCTTGCGTTAACCGTTTTATATACAATCTTGCCCACAAGGCGCTCCAAATCATGCAAACCCTTTAGCATTTCCAAAAGCTCGCTTCGCAAAATGTCATTATTTTTAAGCTCGGACACACCGTTTAGCCGCTTGTTGATGTGCACAGGGTTAATAAGTGGCTGTTCAATCCACTTACGAAGTAGCCGCCCACCCATAGAGGTTGATGTTTTATCAAGCACGTTAAGAAGGGAACCCTTTTTCTCCTTCGTGCGCATTGTTTCGGTAAGCTCTAGGTTTCGCCTTGTCGCCAAATCAATATCCATATACTGTGCACCGCTGTAAACGTTAAGCTCATTGATGTGGCTTAAATTAACCTTTTGAGTGGTTTTTATGTAGTTTATCATATTGCCAACCAAATATTTGGCGCAGTAGGTGTTTTGCTTATTTTCCTCACCAAATTGCTCCACAATAATGTCGTCAAGCTCTGGCTGTGATATTATTTCATAGCTATTTTCGCTCCATAGGCAATCAACATTATCCGCAATGAATCCGCTTATAATTTTAGAGTTTTTGGCATTATCGTTACCGATAATTTCACGTGGTGAGTATTTACCAAGCTCCCCTATAATCTTTGTATCTATATCATCATGGAAGGAGGTTGCATAAATTTCACCGGTTGAAATATCACAAAAGCAAGCTCCCCCCTCATTTTCATTTTTAAAAATAACACTTAAAAAGTTGTTTTTGCCTTCCTCCAGCATTGATGTTTCCACCACTGTGCCTGGGGTAATAATACGTACAACTTCCCTTTTAACAAGCCCTTTTGCCGTCTTTGGGTCCTCCACCTGCTCACACATTGCAATCTTATATCCCTTTTTAACAAGGCGTGCAATGTAGCCCTCGCAGCTGTGGTATGGAATCCCACACATAGGAGCACGCTCCTCCTGACCGCAATCCCGACCTGTAAGTACAAGGTCTAATTCTTCACTTGCAAGCTTTGCATCGTCGTAAAACATCTCGTAAAAATCGCCTAAGCGATAGAACAAGATATGGTCTTTATAGTTGTCCTTAATCTCGGTATATTGCCTCATCATAG
>CAZMCJ010000166.1:0-2202 GCA_964564795.1 uncultured Eubacteriales bacterium
GCCATCCTCAATAGCACCTGTAAGTTTGTTGTTAGTAACATAGAAAATGTTTGCACCCTTATCATACGTTGCAACATCATACTTCTTTAGATTAATGTATTGGGTAAGAGCACCATTTTTATAAATTTTAGAGTTATTGTCATAACTAAAATACTTTGTTAGTGGGTTGCCGGCGCTTCCGTCGTTATCTAGCATATATGGCCCTTGTGTTGCGCTAGCCGTCATTGTGCTAATACTTTCAAGCGCGCCCGTTTTGTCATAAGCTAGTGTGATTGTGGAGCCTATTACAATATCGAACCACGAATCGCCATAGCTCTTAATACTGCCACGAATTGCAACTGGAATATCCGCACCAACTGTTATAGTTCTGCCATCCGATGCCGTAATTGCGCTGCCTTCA
Source organism: uncultured Eubacteriales bacterium (assembly GCA_964564795.1). Taxonomy (GTDB): domain Bacteria; phylum Bacillota; class Clostridia; order Oscillospirales; family RGIG577; genus CAZMCJ01. The sequence goes on from CAZMCJ010000166.1 coordinate 401, forward strand.
ACCTTATCCACTATGATTGTTACAATGCTGCCCTTATTTGGGATAAAGCCGCTAACGCCACCGTTTGTTCCAACTGTATCAAAAAGAAGTGTTCCCTTAAGCCCAATAATCGCTTGAGGAACAGCCTTTTTGCAAGTGTAAATCTTTTCGCTATCCTTAACGCCAACTGTTGCCACCTTAATTTCGTTTGCATTAAGGGTTGAGTCTGTCGACTTATCTCCGATAATCATAATATCCTCAATCGTGCTGGAAAACGCCGCCTTTTTAAGGTACTGTGTTCCATCTTTTGTTTGAGAAAGCATAAGGTTATGCACCATAATAGCCGCATCACCACGAGAAAGGTTGCCACTTGTATCCGCTAAAATTCCATCAAGAAGACCAAGCTCCCTAGCCTTTGCAACGTAATCACCCGGCCAAAAAATACCAACGTCCTCCACTTTATACGAAAGAAGGCGCAAGCAAACTGTAACCGCCTCTGCAACTGTTATATTTGCTTCAGGTTTAAAGGTTCCATCTGGATAACCACTTATCGCCATGCTTTTTTTAACCGCCATATTAATGTAGCCCGATGCCCAATGGGTATGTGGCACATCAGGGAAGATTGTGTAATTCTTATATGTAGAAACCGCCTCTGGACGTTCGCTTGCTGCCATAATTATCTTGCAAAATTCACTGCGAGTTAGTGTGTTATTGGGCTTAAAGGTGCCATCTGGGTAGCCATTAACAATTCCGCTAAAAGAAAGCGCCTGTGCAGATGTGCTAGCCTTGACAGATGCAATATCATTAAAGCCAAATACTCCCCCCGCCATTATGCTTAACGAAATAGTGCAAACACACACAAAGCTAACAGCTTTTTTAAAAAATATTTTCATTTTCTTCCTCCTATTCTGTTCTAAGCGCATCAATTGGGTTCATCTTAGATGCTTTGTTTGCTGGGTAAAATCCAAAAAAGATTCCAAGTGATATGGAAAATAAGAAGGCAAAAATCATAATAAATGGTGTTGGGAACAGCACAATCTTAAAGAACAGCTTGCCGAGGACAAGACTTCCCAAAATCCCTATTATTATCCCAATAATACCTCCTACTGCGCTTACAGTTGCAGCCTCAATCAAAAATTGCGTTACAATCGCACGCCTGTTTGCGCCGATTGCTTTTCTTATGCCGATTTCCCTCGTACGCTCCGATACAGAAACTAGCATAATATTCATAATACCAATACCGCCAACGATAAGGGAGATGCCTGCTATGCCACCCATAACAAGGGACATTATAAGGGTTTGCTCCTTGTTGCTCTCCACCCACTGTTGCTCGCTATAAACGTTATAGTCCCACTCGTTTTTAAAGTGCGGACGAAGGAACGTTCTTATAGTTTCCACCCCGTCGATAGCCTCTTTTGAGGTTTTTGCTTTTACAACAAATTGGTCAATTGTTTTGCTTTTAAGGAGTAAACGCTGAGTAGTGTATGGCACAAGCGCCATATTATCAGGGCTATACCACCTCTCGTCTTGGTTTGGGTCCGCCTTTGCTTTATATGTACCAATAACGGTAAACTCGTTACCGTTAATTTTTATATTTTTTCCAATCGGGTTTTGCAAATTAAACAGCTTTGTTGCTGCTTTATCGCCCAGAACAATAACACGGCTTTTGTTTTTCACGTCGTTGTAGCTGATTGCTCTGCCCCTCACAACCTCCCAGTTGTTACAAATATCAAATTGGTCGTTTCCAAAATAAATTTGGGTGTCGTCCGATGTGTTTGTTTGATATTTCAGCTTTGCATTCCCCTGCTTTTGCGGAGTCATAC
>CAZMCJ010000167.1:0-1891 GCA_964564795.1 uncultured Eubacteriales bacterium
CACCATTGCTTGATTTGCGGCATCAACTGCATATTTTGTGTATAAATCCATTTTCCTGGCTTCATTATTATCAACAATATCGCTAGAAAGTGTGTAGTTTTTTACTTCTGCTGCCACTTTAACCTTTTCATTGCTTGCGTCAAACTTTGTAATATAGTCAATTCCACACACACCATTCTTAAGGTTTTCAAAAAATGTATTAACATCGTTTCCGATTGGGGAAACAACACCCATTCCTGTTATGACCACTCTTTTCATATAGAAACCTCCATCATAAGTTCATTGATAAGTTCCTTAACTGACATAATTTTTTCAACCCTATATCCATTTGCACCTACAAATGCAAATCCGTTTTCAAACTTGCCCTTAAATGCGCTAAGCAGTGCGGTTGAGATGCAATATGGACTATCCACACCCTTGCACGTTTTAATACAGTGAAAGGCACATTCCTTTGGATTTTTCTCGTTATTTTGTGCACTTATTAAAAATTCATTCCTTATTGCTCGCCCAGGCATTCCAACAGGGCTTTTTATTATCGCAATATCCTCTTTTGTGCATTTTATATATGCTTCTTTAAAGGCATCACTTGCGTCGCACTCGTTGGTTGCCACAAATCGTGTGCCCATTTGAACAGCGCTTGCACCAAGGGATAAAAATTTCTTTATATCTCCACCTGTGAACACGCCACCCCCTGCAATAATTGGGATTACTTTTTGTGTTTTTGCAGCAATATCGTCCCGAACAGCCTTAACTGCTGTTACAAGGTTTTCCAGTTTAAACTCTGTTTTTCCCAAATCTTTTAAGTCAAAACCAAGGTGTCCTCCCGCCATAGGCCCCTCAACCACAAAACCATCTGGTGTGTAGTTGTATTTATCCTGCCACCATTTTGCAATGATTTTTGCAGCTTTTGCGGATGATACTATTGGAATAAGCTTTGTCTTGCTTTTGTTGGTTTTAAATTTTGGTAAATCTAACGGCAGCCCTGCACCAGAGAATATAACATCAATCTTAGCCTCGATAGCAGCTTCAACAATCTCAGTAAAATCCTCCAAGGCGCACATAATATTAACTGCTAAAACACCTTTGGTCAGTGCTCTTGCTTTTTCAATTTCATTTTTAAGTGCATCTGCACTACTTGTACGGGGGTTACCATTGATGTATTTCAGCCCAACCGCTGCGATTGTTCCTATACCACCCTCATTAGCCACCGCCGATGCCAACCCAGCTGATGAAATACCAACACCCATACCCCCTTGAACAATTGGGAGTTTTATGCTGAGTTCGCCAATATTCCATGAAAATTTATTTGTGTTTTCCACTATTTTTCCTCCATCTAGATGAACATACCACCATCAACTTTTATCACTTCTCCCGTTATATAGCTTGCGCTATCGCTTGCCAAAAATCCAACCAACTTTGCAACCTCACTTGCCTCTCCCATTCTCTTTAGTGGTATTTTCTCAAGTATTTTTTCTTTTGCACTTTGTGCTATAACGTCCGTCATATCAGTTTTAATAAACCCCGGTGCAACCGCATTGCACGTAATCCCCCTTGGAGCAAGCTCTTTAGCAAGTGATTTTGTAAGACCGATTAGCCCCGCCTTTGCGCTTGAATAATTTGCTTGCCCAGCATTACCGGCAACACCGGAAACGGAGGAAATGTTTATAATTCTGCCCGACTTTTTGCGAACAAAATTTTGGTAAAGGTGCCTGGATGTATTAAATGCTCCCTTTAGATTTGTGCTTATAACATCATCAAAGTTAGACTCGCTCATATTAAACACAAGCCCATCGCGTGTAATCCCTGCGTTGTTTACAAGAATATCAACACCACCAAACTCCGCAATCACTTTGTCAATTGTTGCTTTTGTTTCATTGAAATCCGCAACATT
>CAZMCJ010000167.1:1901-2201 GCA_964564795.1 uncultured Eubacteriales bacterium
CATTGCACTTATACATTTCCGCCTTCACACCATTTTTTTTGATTTCTTCAACCGCAAGGGTGGCACTTTTCTCATCTCCATTGTAAATAATTGAAATGTCAGCACCATTTTTTGCAAGTTCCAGGGCAATTGCAAGACCAATCCCACGGTTGCCACCTGTTATTAGTGCGCTCTTTCCTTTAAGCATTCTTTAAAGCCTCCAATGTGTTTTCTAATGACTTTGAGTCCTCAACATTTAAAACTATAACATCTTTGTTGATTTTTTTGATAAGCCCTGATAGAGTTTTCCCAGGACCCACC
>CAZMCJ010000168.1:0-2165 GCA_964564795.1 uncultured Eubacteriales bacterium
GTGAATAGCTGTGAGATAGAGGGAATAGATGGGTATATGGTAACGGTGGAGGCAAATTTTAGCGGTGGAATACCCCAGTTTGATATTGTTGGACTGCCTGATGCCTCGGTTAAGGAATCAAAAGAGAGGGTGCGCAGCGCACTTTCCAATAGCCATCTAGCACCTAGCTCCAAAAAAGTGGTGATAAATTTAGCACCTGCCGATATTAAAAAGGTGGGGGCAATTTATGATTTGCCAATACTTATGACATTCTTGTGTGAGAATGGCAAGGTGGATTACAAGGCACTTGAAAAAAGTGTATTTGTTGGCGAAGTTTCGCTAAGTGGCGAGCTTGCACCCGTTAAGGGCTCCCTTGCAATGGCGATAACTGCAATGAATAACAAGATGGAGGCAATCTATATGCCTTCCCAAAACGCAAAAGAAGCAAGCGTGATTGAGGGAATAAAAGTTTTTGGTGTTAAAAATGTGGTGCAACTGTTTAATCACTTAACGGGGGTTGCCCCGATAGAGCAAACAAAAAATAAAATAGATTTTGCACGAAATTCCAATCTTCTAGGGCTTGATTTTGCCCAAGTTAAGGGGCAACGCACTGTTAAACGCTCAGCATTAATCTCAGTTGCGGGTTCGCACAATATGCTCCTTATCGGCAGCCCCGGAAGTGGCAAGAGTATGGTTGCCAAGCGTTTGCCCACCATTATGCCGCCAATGGATTTTGATGAGATAATAGAGGCAACCAAAATACACTCTGTAGCGGGGCTAACAAACAGCCGGATGCCATTAGTTATAGATAGACCTTTTCGCTCGCCACACCACACAGTTTCGGCAAATGCGATGGCAGGTGGTGGAGTGAACCCACGACCTGGGGAGGTTTCACTATCCCACAATGGAGTTCTGTTTTTGGACGAGCTAACAGAGTTTTCGAAAAATACGCTGGAGATTTTGCGCCAGCCACTAGAGGACGGAAATATTACAATAACACGGGTCAGCGGGAGTGTGTGCTATCCAACCAGGTTTATCCTTGTTTGCGCAATGAACCCTTGTAAATGCGGTTATTATGGCCACCCAACCCACGAATGCACCTGCTCAAAAACAGCGGTTTCAAACTATATGGCACGAATATCGGGGCCACTGCTTGATAGGATTGATTTGCACGTGGAGGTGCAACCGGTGGAGTTTGACCATATGACAAGCTCCATCAAGGATAGCGAAAGCTCCACTGTGCTACTGGAAAAAGTGTTAAATGCACGCAAAATGCAGCGTGAGCGCTATAAAAGCAACATTTGTAACTCCCAGCTAACAACCCAGATGATAGAGGAATTTTGCCCCCTTGATAGCGACGTCTTGGCTCTTTTAAGGAGTGCATTTGAGAGGCTGTCCCTTTCTGCACGTGCGTATGACAAGGTTATAAAGGTATCTCGCACCATTGCAGATTTGGAAGGGTGGGAGCGAATAAAAAAAGAGCACATACTGGAAGCTATCCAGCTGCGCTCTTTAGATAGGAAGTATTGGGGGTAGGTTAAAATCAACAATCTCCACCAAAAAAACATCATCCCTGTTTTTAATTTCGGTTAGAAATGGGGAATTTATATTTTTAATAACCCCCACAACCCGTTTACTACCAAATATTTCTATCAATTTTTTCTTGTAATTGGTCGCATCATTTTCAAGGTAGCCAATCTCGTCAATCATGACAATTTCCCCTTGCAGTCCCTGCAAAAGTGCAAGCCCCTCCGCCTCAAAGGCGGATGTGAGTGGGCTAACAAATTTGTTGCCATCAAGGCGTTTGGCAACCTCAATCTGTTTATTTTCATCCCTAATATCAAACATTACAATCTTTAAAGGGTAGGGCTTATCATCGTAAAGTGCAATGCTCTTCACACCGCAATCAGCGGGGAAATCCTCTAAAATTGCCTGTAAAAGGGTGGACTTGCCAACCCTCTTTTCACCCGTTATCAGAAGGTGGCGCTTGTTGGATTTAAGAAAAGATTGAAGAATAGATTTTTTTGATTGCAAGGTTGGATTTTTGCTTGAATTTCTCATAGTTTGCAATTAGCTCCTTTGCTTCGTTGGTGAGGGTGCTGCCTCCGCCGTTTTTGCCACCGATTTTGCCCTCCAAAAGGGTAATATTAAGCTCGGCTTCGCAGTTTTTTATAACATTATATGCC
>CAZMCJ010000169.1:0-2129 GCA_964564795.1 uncultured Eubacteriales bacterium
TAAGGTAGCTCAGTAGGATTTTGCCCGCGCCACCAATGTTTGTATCCGATATTAAATTTATTAGCTTAGTCAAATGTCAGCTCGCGTGCCTTTATAACTAGTCTGCACAATGTGCTAACCATTCCCATCGTAATGAAGAACAGTAAAAATACTCGGTAGTTGTACCAGATGTATTCAAAAATACCCTCGAACAAAAATGCAATAACTCCACCCATCATAAAGAGTAGGAACCACGCTGTTTTGCTGTTTCCACACTTTTTAAAAGCAACAAATGCTCCATTAAAGAAGCACGCGCAAAAAGCGATTAAAGCAGTAAAGCCTGATATGCCCATCTCCGCCATCACTTGCAAGTAAAGGGAGTGCGCATGGGGGGCAAATATAGCGTTTAGTGAGTATAACGGGTAGACTGTGTTATATGCGTCCTTGCCCAGCCCAACACCCAAGTACCAAAAATCGGTTAGCATTTTGATTGTGCCTTGCCAAATACCAAGGCGGTAGGAGGTGGAGGTATCTGAAAAATTAAGGATTGATGTAAATCGGTTTATAATGCTCTGGGGTAGAACAAATGGCAGTGCAACGAGTGGAAATATGGAGAAAACAAGTAGGCGCCTGCATCCAAACCACACAATAACCCCTGCGCACAAAAGTATTGCCAAGTAGCACCCACGTGAATATGTTAGCCCAAGGTTAACCAAAAGCACAAGGCTTGTGCCACCGTAAAATAGCTTCATAATCCACCTTTTGGAGATAAGTGCCATAACAAATGCCATAGGTATGCAAAGGAGCAAATACTCGCCATAAACGTTTGGGTTTTCAAACGTGGAGTAAACCCGAAGGGAGAGTGTTTCAAAAAGCTCCTTATCCGTCCATGTCATATCAACTTGTCCGCTAAGGTATTGGCGTAGCCCCACAAACCCTGTAAAGAGTGCGCTGGTGCAATAAACAAAAACAAGAGCCTTAATCTTCTCCCTAGAGTCTATCAAAAAAACAATTAGGAAGTAGGACATTATAAACAAAACCTGCAAAAGGGCAATCTTTATGGACGTTGCCCTATGGTTGCTGGTTAACCCATAAAACATAATGATTATGGAAAATGCCAATATAAAAATCCCTGTTGTGTCTATCTTAAATGTGTATTTATCCGTTGTTAAAAGCTTTAGAACAAATAGCATTAGAGTTCCGCCAATCATTGCCGCAAGCACCATAGTGGGCAAAAATGGGGCAGCAAAAACAACGGCGAAAATTCCAATCTCCGGAAAGGTGATAACAAGCACAAGGGAAATTAGAAGAATAATTGCAAGGGTGGTTGGCAAAACACCAATAAAGTAAAATAAAGCCCCAATGGTTACACCAAATCCAAGCCCCCACGGGCTTATTCCGGCATTTACCAAATATTCCTCGCTATCATCAATTTTGCAAAAAATACGAAAAGCAAAGGAGTTTATCACTACGCCATAAATGCTGATTGGTGTTGCCATCAGCACAATGCCCACAACAAAAAATCCAAATCCAAAAACGTTGTAACTCATATATAAAACAGGGCTTATACACACCATAATGGTGCCTAAAAATCTGCACGAGATATATTTTGCGTTTTCAATCACTTGTGACAGCATATCAACTACCACGCTATTTTGCACAAGTTTTTTTCCGAATTTATTCTTAATCACGGTAAAAACGGAAAACACCCACCCAATAAAGCGGGCAATTGCACCATTTTCCACATTGTTGTAAACATCTTCGTCACTAAAAAAGTTAACCATCCCACTTGTTTTAACAAGCCAATTATAAATTGCCCCAAGTGCAAAACAAATTTTGCCAAATATGCTATAACGCATAAAATAAACCATCCTATCCCACCCGAGGTTAAAGGCACTAATCAGTCTGCTCATTTTTTTCATCCCCTCCCAACTTAACTTTTAGAACAAGTAGCATCAGCCCAAAAATAACTGACGATACCACAAAAACCCCGCCCATTTTTGCAAGGATTAGAAGTGGACCACCACCCCTAAACCCCCCCGTTGCAATGGATAGGGTAAACATAGAAAGAGCACACACGCACATAGAAAGTGCGATTTTTGCAATGTTTTTTGCAAACTCCTGCATCTTTTCCTCTTTTCTTGCTGCCA
>CAZMCJ010000170.1:0-2119 GCA_964564795.1 uncultured Eubacteriales bacterium
AAGCAAAGATTTAAACATAATTTTTGAAACTTTTACACAGAATAATAAGGTTGAAAACTTTGCTAAATATTTCGGCGAGGGGCTTTTGAATGCAAATGCAGCTCAAAAAGAGGAAGATGCACCTGTTAAAGTAGAGAGTGCTACACAAACAATTAAAACTGTTAGAGTTGTTGATACAAAGAGCGCAAGCGTTGACCTTTCTAAGTTTGACGAGCGATTGGAAACTTTGGTGCCGGACAAAACAAGCAAGGTTGCGGAGAATTCCACAGGCAAGCAAAAGTTTGCTAAAAGACCAAATAACTACCAAAACAAAACGCCGGGGGGCAGATACAAGCAAGACCAAAACAAAAAAGTTATGGCAAGACCAAAGCCAAAGCAAATAGAGCTTATGTTGCCTGAGCAAATCACCGTTTCTGAACTTGCGATTGGGCTGAAAATTGCAGGCGCACAAGTTGTTAAAAAGCTTATGACGCTTGGGGTAATGGCAAGCCTTTCGGACGTAATTGATTACGACACAGCTGCAATTGTTGCAGAGGAGTTGGGTGCAAAGGTTCAAAAACAAGTTGTTGTAACAATCGAAGAGAAGCTTTTCGGCAATGAGGAAGATGAAGATGCACAAGAAACTTTGGTTCCAAGGGATCCTGTTGTTGTTGTTATGGGCCACGTTGACCACGGTAAAACATCGCTGCTTGATGCAATAAGAAATGCAAAGGTTGCAAGTGGCGAGGCTGGTGGTATCACCCAGCACATTGGTGCTTACAGGGTTTCAATCAATGGTCAAAAGATGACATTTTTGGATACACCGGGGCATGAGGCGTTCACAGCAATGCGGGCTAGAGGTGCGCAAGTTACCGATATTGCAATTCTGGTTGTGGCAGCAGATGACGGAATTATGCCACAAACAATCGAAGCAATCAACCATGCAAAAGCTGCGGGTGTTAGCATAATTGTTGCAATTAATAAGATTGACAAGGAACACGCTAATATAGAAAAAGTTAAGCAAGAGCTTACAGAGTATGAGCTTGTTCCTGAGGAATGGGGCGGAGACATCATATGCTGCCCAGTTTCTGCACTAAAGCGTGATGGTATTGACAATCTTTTGGAGATGGTAATACTAACAGCGGAGATGAAGGAGCTTAAGGCAAACCCAAATAGACTTGCTAAAGGCACAGTAGTAGAAGCTAAGCTTGATAAGGGCAGAGGACCTGTTGCAACTGTTCTTGTTCAAAACGGAACACTTAAAATAGGTGATGTAATCATTGCAGGTACAGCAGTTGGAAGAGTTAGAGGAATGGTTGACCACAATGGCAAAAAGCTTAAAGAGGCGGGTCCATCTGTTCCGGTTGAGATTATTGGCCTTTCGGAAGTGCCGGACGGCGGCGACGTATTCAATGCAGTAACTGACGAGAAAATGGCAAGAACACTTGTTGACCAAAGAAAGCAAAAGCAAAAGGACGAAATGAAAAGCAATGCGCCTGTTACCCTAGAAGATTTGTTCAGCCAAATCAAATCTGGCAGCGTAAAGGATCTTAACGTTATTGTTAAGGCGGACGTTCAAGGTAGTGTTGAGGCTGTTAAACAATCACTGGAAAAATTGTCAAACGAAGAAGTTCGTGTTAGATGTATTCATGGCGGCGTTGGCGGGATTAGAGAGTCTGACGTTATGCTTGCAAGTGCATCAGGCGCAATAATTGTTGGCTTTAATGTTAGGCCTGATAGTGGCGCACAAGCAACAGCAGAGGCAAACAAGGTTGACGTTAGAACGTATAGAGTTATCTACGAGGCAATTGACGAGATTAGCGATGCAATAAAGGGTATGCTTGCACCAACCTTTAAAGAGGTTGTTACAGGCCACGCAGAGGTGCGCCAAACATTCAAGGTTACCAGTGTTGGCACAATTGCAGGTTGTTATATGCTTGATGGAAAAATTATCAGAAACCAAAAGGTTAGAATTGTGCGTGACAGCATTGTTATACACGAGGGCGAGATGAGCTCCTTAAAGAGATTTAAGGACGATGTTAAGGAAGTTAGAGAAGGCTTCGAGTGCGGAATTGGAATTGAACGCTTTAACGATTTGAAGGAGCTTGATATTATTGAAGGCTTTATTATGGAAGAGGTT
>CAZMCJ010000171.1:0-2114 GCA_964564795.1 uncultured Eubacteriales bacterium
CTACCGATATATCCGCTCTTTTTAGTGAGTGCTACCGCTATTTAAAAGGTGCTCAATCGCTAATTTTGGATAATGACACAATAATTGCACCCGCAACTAATGTTGAGCGTATTGACGCACTTGCAGGGCGCATTATTAAAAAGGAATTTAAGCCTTTGGGCAAATTTGGCACGCAAAAAAAGTGTTTCCTAACTGCAATCACCCCACTTGGTGTTTTAGAAAAATACGATTTAGCGGGATATAAAATATATTTTATACAAGATACCTACTGTATTGCTCATCACCTCCTTGCAAAAATCCGCGACTTTGCTGTGCAAAATGGCTATGATGTAGCCACCTGTTTTAACCCATTATACCCTGATGAAAAAATAAAAGAGCTTGTATTCAAGAAGGAAAAAATCGCCTTTATTTCAAGCGAAAAGGAACCCTCCTCTTCTCTCTCCATCTTTCGTCAAATTAATCTTGACCGTTTTGTTGACAAAGAGGTGATTAAACTGCGCAAAAACCGCTTTACATTCAACAAAAAGCTAAGTGCAGACCTAATTGAAAAAGGGTGCAATTCTGTCAAATCTGCAAAACTGCTACACGATGTTTTGGAGAATTATTACGTTAGCGCAATGGACTTTAAAAAATGTGACGAGCTTTGCGCACAAACAATCGAAAAATTAGATAAAATATTTTAACCCCTCCCTTGTTAGTAAATGTTGATTATTTCTCCCGTATCTTGTATAATTATTTTAACAATTTACGGGAGGAATAAAATGAAACATCTAATAGACCCAATGGACCTTTCAACGAGCGAGATTAGCGAAATTCTAAACCTTGCTTGCCACATTATAAACAATAAAGACCTTTATAGGGAGGTGTGCCGCTATAAAAAGCTTGCCACACTTTTCTTCGAGCCATCAACAAGGACACGCCTATCCTTTGAATCTGCAATGCTAGAGCTTGGTGGGAGCATACTTGGCTTTTCCTCTGCCGACTCCTCCTCTGCCGCTAAAGGGGAGAGTGTGGCGGACACAATCAGGGTTGTTTCTGTTTACTCCGATATAATTGCAATGCGCCACCCAAAGGAGGGTGCGCCCTTTGTTGCCTCCCAATATGCGTCCGTCCCTGTTATCAACGCCGGTGATGGTGGGCATAACCACCCAACACAAACACTAACCGATTTGCTAACAATTTTAATGTCCAAAGGCAGGCTTGACAACCTAACAATAGGCTTGTGCGGTGATTTAAAGTTTGGCAGGACTGTCCACTCACTTATAAAGGCAATGAGCAGATACGACAACATAAAGTTAGTGTTTATCTCCCCCAATGAACTTAAGGTACCACGCTATATTAAGGAAGATTTGCGCGCAAAGGGTATTACAAACTTTACACAAGTCGAGCAAATGGAACATGTTATAGGCGAGCTTGATGTGCTTTATATGACCAGAGTACAAAAGGAGCGTTTCTTTAATGAGGCGGACTACATAAGGCTTAAGGATAGCTATATTTTGGATATGGATAAGCTGCAAATGGCAAAGAGTGACCTTGCAATTTTGCACCCGCTGCCACGTGTAAACGAAATTTCCACAAAAGTGGATAACGACCCACGCGCCCTTTACTTCAAACAGGCTGAGTACGGAAAGTATGTTAGAATGGCACTAATTTGCAAGATGTTGGAGGTTGAAACGTATGAACATAGATAGTATCAGAAAAGGAATTGTGCTTGACCATATAAAGGCGGGAAAAGCTATGGAAATTTACCACCACCTTAATTTGGACGAGCTAACTTGCACCGTTGCCATTATTAAAAATGTTAAATCAAAGCTAATGGGCAAAAAGGACATCATTAAAATTGATGAGGACATAAATATTAACCTTGATGTTTTAGGGTTTATTGACCCATACATCACCGTTAACATAATTAAGGATGAAAAGTGCGTGGAAAAGCGCAAGCTTGCACTGCCAAAGCGGGTTGCCAACATTGCAAAGTGCAAAAATCCACGCTGTATAACATCGGTGGAGACCGATATTCCCCACATATGCAAGCTAGTTGACGAGCAAAAGCGAATCTACCGCTGAATCTACTGCGAAACACAGGTGCAAAACGATTAACTAATACTACACAA
>CAZMCJ010000172.1:0-2056 GCA_964564795.1 uncultured Eubacteriales bacterium
GTACTTATGGGATCGTAGTCATGCATGCTGATCACCCTGAATTATTAGTCGTTGCGCGTATGGGAAGTCCATTGGTGATTGGAGTTGGAGAAGAAGAAAACTTTATTGCGAGCGATGCGACACCAATGCTCGCTCATACCAAGAAAGTAATTTTTCTTGAGGATGGAGAAATGGCTGATATTACCAAAGATAGTGTTCAAACATATAATGTTCAGGATGATTTTGTTAGTAAAAAAATTGAAGAAATTGATTGGGATGAAGCCCAAGCTCAGTTGCAAGGATTTCCTCATTTTATGTTGAAGGAAATTTTTGATCAGCCAACAGTTTTCAAAGATGCGGTTCGTGGTCGGACCAATATGGAAGAAGGTACGGCTCACTTGGGTGGTCTCAATATGACAGCGGAGGACATGAAAAGTATAAATCGAATAATTTTGATTGCCTGTGGAACAGCTTCTTATGCAGCCATGGTTGGTAAATATGCTTTTGAAAGATTAGCAGGAATTCCTACTGAGGTGGATGTAGCGAGTGAATTCCGTTATCGGGATCCAATCGTAGATGAACATACTCTTGTGTTTGGTATTTCGCAATCTGGAGAAACAGCTGATACTCTCGCTGCTTTGCGTGAAGCCAAGCGAAAAGGCGCTTTTGTGCGAGGCATTGTCAATGTGGTTGGTTCCACGATTGCGCGTGAAACTGATGGCGGAACTTATATACATGCTGGCCCAGAGTTAGCGGTCGCTTCGACCAAAGCTTATACCAATATGATTGCGGTTTTACTTCTTTATGCTTTGCAATTTGGTCGTTCTCGTCGTCTGAGTTTGGCGACTGGTCAGAGAATGCTCAATGCTTTCTTGGAAATATCTGAAAAGATGAATAAAGTGTTGTTACAGAGTGAAGAAATAAAAAAGATTGCTGAAAAGTATAAAAATAGTAAGGATTTCTTTTTCTTGGGACGAGGGATAAATTATCCAGTGGCTTTGGAAGGTTCCCTCAAATTAAAGGAAATTTCCTATATACATGCCGAGGCTTATCCGGGTGGAGAAATGAAGCATGGTCCCATTGCTTTGTTATCATCAGATTTTCCAGTCTTGGCTATTATGACCAAGAATCAGCTGTATGAGAAAATGCGCAGTAATGTGGAAGAAATTCGAGCTCGCAAAGCTCCAGTAATTTTAATTGCAACTGAAGGTGATGAGAGAGCTAGAGAATTAGCCGAAGACATTATTTATGTCCCAGAAATGATGGAACTCTTGGAACCATTATTGAATACCATTGCGTTACAATTGTTTGCTTACCATGTGGCAGTTTTACTTGGTAAAGATGTGGATCGTCCACGTAATTTAGCTAAATCTGTAACTGTGGAATAATCTTATGAATAAAATAAAAGCAGTGATTTTTGACATGGATGGAGTACTAGTAGATAATTTTAAAGCTTGGCTTGAATTTGATAAAAAATTTTTAGCTCAATTTAATATAATTCCAGATAGTAAATATTATTTGTTTGTTAATGGAAGAAGTGAGGAAGAAGTTATTGATTGGGTTAAAAAACGTTACCAACTCAATAAGAGTGTAGAACAGATTTGGCAATCCAGACAAGATTGGATTCGGAAAGTGTATGAATTGGGTTCCAAACCTGCTTTAGCAGTGGAAGATTTAATAAAAAAAATTAAAATTAATGGGATGAAAATAGGTTTGTGTTCTGGTGCCAAAATGTGGCAAATAAAAATTATTTTGGATCGTTTCCAATGGCATAATTATTTTGATGTTGTTGTCTCAGCTGAACATGTTGGTTACAAAGGCAAACCAAATCCAGAGATTTACCTTCATACAGCTCGTCTTCTGAATGTGAAATCAGAAAATTGTATAGTTTTTGAAGATGCTGAGAATGGGGTTACATCAGCCAAGAATGCTGGCATGAAATGTATTGGATACAAAGATATACGCTTTGATTTACCTGATGATTTATCTCAAGCAGATTTTATAATAAATTCTTTTACAGATAAGAAAATATTAGAATTTTTGATAAACTTACTCATAGGAGTATTTCAAAAGTAGA
>CAZMCJ010000173.1:0-2052 GCA_964564795.1 uncultured Eubacteriales bacterium
ATAGTAAGAAGGATAGATGACCTTGGACGAATTGTTATACCAAAAGAAATAAGGCGCACAATGCACATTAAAGAAGGGGACCCATTAGAAATTTTTACAGACAAAGACGGTGAGGTTATTTTTAAAAAATATTCACCAATAGGGGAAATTGGCACAATAGCCAATATTTATTGTGAGGTTTTGGGGAAAACTCTTGGTTTTGGTGTGCTAATATGCGATCGAGACACCATAATATCGTGCTGCGGCGTCAATAAAAAGGATTTTCTGGGCAAACGCATTAGCCCAGAATGTGATGAAGTTCTTGCCAACCGCACACTTTTTAGAGATGCGGCTCCAATACCTGTTTTGGCGGATAGCGACCGTCATATGGCAGGTGTTATTGCACCAATTGCTACTGGTGGTGACTTGGTAGGTGGCGTTATTTTTATAAAAAATGATAATGAGATAAGTATTGCGGATGCAAACACAGCACTACTAATTAGCACACTTATGTCACGACATATTGATAGCTAATGGACTTTCCCCTTAGCTTTGGAACGGTTAATACCGTTCCTTTTTTGTTGCCCACAACAAAGTCAGAAAACAAAAATAGCGGCTGAATAAAATCAGCCACTATTTATATTAAATTATCTAACGATTAGGCTATTTCCGTCCATCTCGCTTGGTTTTTCCAGCCCCATAAGGTCTAGCATTGTTGGTGCCAAATCAGCTAGTTTTCCAGCCTTTAGCTTTTCCTCTCCACCCACCAAAATAAGTGGAACAGGGCTTGTTGTGTGCGCTGTAAAGGGTGTTGTTCCATCTTCGTCTAGCATTTTATCGCTGTTGCCATGGTCAGCGGTGATTAGAGCAATGCCCCCCGCCTTAACAACTGCCTCAACAACTTCGCCAACGCAAGAGTCAACCGTCTCAACGGCTTTAATAGCAGCTGGGTAAAAGCCTGTATGCCCCACCATATCGCAGTTGGCAAAGTTAAGGATTATTACGTCGTACTTTCCGCTTTCAATTCTCTTAACCACCTCGTCCTTTACAAGGTACGCACTCATCTCGGGCTGCAAATCGTATGTTGCAACCTTTGGTGATGGAATTAACGCTCTGTCCTCCAGCTCATATGGTGTTTCCACACCACCATTGAAGAAGAATGTAACGTGTGCGTACTTCTCTGTTTCTGCAATTCTTAGCTGTGTTAGACCCTTTTTGCTTATATATTCGCCAAAAGTATTATCAAGGCTTTGTGGATTAAACGCAACCAAAACGTTTGGCATAGATTTATCGTACTGGGTAAAACAAACATATGTTAAATTAAGGTTACCCTTCGCCCTTTCAAAGCTATCAAAGCTTTCGTCTACTAATGTTCTTGTTATTTCTCTTGCTCTATCAGGTCTGTAATTAAAGCAAATTACGCTGTCGCCCTTTTCAATTTGCCCGTCTTTTGTGCAAATCGTTGGCAACATAAACTCGTCCGTTTCGCCATTTTCGTATGATTTTTCGACAGCCTCCACGGGGTCTGCAAAAAATTGCCCTACGCCATTAACCATTGCACCGTATGCTTTTTCCACACGGTCCCAACGGTTGTCCCTGTCCATTGCGTAGTATCTGCCCATTACCGTTGCAATTTTGCCAACGCCAATTTCCGCAATTTTTTCTGCAAGCTCCTTAACAAAAGCAGCGCCGGAAGATGGTGGAACATCACGACCGTCTAGCAGTGCGTGAACATAAACCTTCTTTAAATCGTGCTTTTTTGCAAGGTGCAAAAGCCCGTACAAGTGGGTTGTATGGGAGTGAACTCCTCCGTCTGAAAGTAACCCATAAAGATGAAGCGACGCATCGTTTTTCTTGCAGTTTTCAACCGCTTTTAGAAGTGCTTCGTTCTCAAAGAAATCCCCATCTACTATAGCCTTGGAGATGCGGGTCAGCTCTTGGTAAACTACACGTCCGGCACCTATGTTGGTGTGGCCAACCTCGCTGTTTCCCATTTGCCCTTTTGGAAGCCCAACGTCCATACCGCTACATTTTATAACAGTGTTTGGGCATTCCTTAAAATATTTATCCATA
>CAZMCJ010000174.1:0-2049 GCA_964564795.1 uncultured Eubacteriales bacterium
ACAAGGTTTCCCTCCTAAGGGATAAAAATACAGGCGTTAAAGAGTTTAGAGAGCTTGTGGAGGAAATTGCAACACTTATGTGCTACGAGGCAACTAGGGATTTGCCACTAAAAGAAGTGGAAATTGAAACACCTGTTGCAATCGCACGCACTAAAATAATCTCGGGCAAAAAGCTTGCAATTGTTCCAATCCTGCGTGCAGGACTTGGTATGGTTGATGGTATGCTAAAGCTTATCCCTGCTGCAAAGGTTGGACACATTGGTGTTTATCGTGACCCTGTGACAATAAAGCCTGTTGAATATTACTGTAAGTTCCCATCAGATATTGACGAGCGTGACGTTATCGTGCTTGACCCAATGCTTGCAACGGGTGGCAGCGCTGTTGCTGCAATCAGCTTCATCAAAAATCGTGGCGTTAAAAACATAAAGTTTATGTGCATAATCGCAGCTCCTGAAGGGGTTGAAGTACTCAAAGAAGCTCACCCCGATGTTGACATTTATGTTGCTGCACTTGACCAAAAACTAAACGAACATTATTACATCGTTCCCGGTCTTGGTGATGCAGGCGATAGAATTTTTGGCACAAAATAAGAATTTTTAACTAATGTGGGTGCCTTTTTCTAAGTGCCCACATATTATTATATAAAAGGGGGGTTTATATGGTACAAAAAAAATATGGTCTTTTCACCGCCATTGCTATGATTGTTGGTATAGTAATTGGCTCGGGCATTTTCTTCAAGAGTGATGATATTCTTTTCTTCACAGGGGGTGACGTTAAAAAGGGTGTTATTGTTTTTTGCATTGCGGCGCTTTCCATCATCTTTGGCAGCCTTTGCTTTGGTGAGCTTGCAACACGCACTGACAAACCAGGCGGTCTTATGAACTATGCGGAGGTTTTTTTAAATAAAAAAATTTCGTGCGCTTTTGGCTGGTTCCACACCTTCCTTTACCTTCCAACCATCAACTGTGTTGTTGCGTGGGTAGTGGGTATCTACTGGTGCATTTTGTTCGGTATGGAGGGAACACTGGAGCAACAAATCATAATTGGAGTTATTGCCTTAACCGCTATTTATGCCCTTAATATTTTATCGGCAAAAATGGGTGGTTACTTCCAAAATGCCTCTATGGTTATCAAGCTTGTTCCCCTTGTTTTAATTGGGGTTGCAGGTGTTTTCTTTGGAAATCCTTCAACTGTTATTACCCCCGAACAGGTGGAAACAGTTAAAAGCTTTAGCTTTATTGCGGCTCTTGCGCCTATCGCATTTGCGTTTGATGGGTGGATAGTTGCAACCTCAATCGCCCACGAAATAACAGACGCTAAGAAGAATTTGCCACGGGCTCTTTTCATCGCACCTCTATTCATCTTAGCACTTTATCTGCTTTACTTTGTTGGTATTAGTTCACTTGTTGGGCCTCAAGAAATCATAGGCCTTAAAAATGCCCATGTTGACGTTGCGGCGAATATGGTTTTTGGTGATTTTGGTGCAAAAATAATCCTGTCAATTGTAATTATTTCCGTTTTGGGAACGGTAAACGGAATTACCTTGGGTCTTATCAGAATGCCATACTCCCTTGCAATTAGGAATATGATTCCTAAAGCAGAGGCTCTTTCAACGGTTAATGAAAAGCTGGATATTCCTGTTAACTCCGCTATTTTAGGCTATTTTGTTTGCCTTTTGTGGTTTGCGTTGCATTATTTAACCCAAAAGCTAAACCTACTGCCAAACTCCGATATTTCGGAAATTTCCATAGTAATGAACTACGTTTTCTACATCTTACTTTACGCAAAACTTATTAAGATGACAAGAAATGGCGAGGTTAAAAACAAATTTATTGGTATCATTTGCCCTGTTTTAGCTACCATTGGCTCTCTTGTAATCCTTTATGCAGGTATGCTAAATCCTCTGTTCTGGTACTATATCGCAATTTGTATGGCTCTTCTTGTTGGCTCTGTGATTTACTACAATGCGGACAGCAAAAAGCGTCTTGGATAAATATATACAAAAGAGCGGAAGATTTAATGAACATACCCGATAAAAACTGAAAACAG
>CAZMCJ010000175.1:0-2022 GCA_964564795.1 uncultured Eubacteriales bacterium
CTCTTTTTTTTATTCCATCGCACAACCTTAGCTGGCGCATATCTCCACCTATTACACTAAAAGTTTTGCTCATAAACACTCATTCCCTTCTAATACTACTCTTTACATTTTATGTATAAGGTGGTTTTTCGTGCGTAAATTATTGCGGTAAGGAAAAGTTTGTAGTATTATATATAGTAACAATTAGTTAAGGGAGAATGTATAGTTTTATGAGCATTTTAAACGTTGAAAAGGTAAGCCATGGCTTTGGCGCACGAAAAATTTTGGAGAATGCCACCTTCCGCCTGCTAAAAGGGGAGCATATTGGTCTTGTTGGCGCCAACGGCGAAGGTAAAAGTACCTTTTTGAATATTATAACAGGCAAGCTAATGCCCGACGAAGGAACGATTAGCTGGTGCAACCACATAACAACAGGCTATTTGGATCAATATTCAACCCTTGAAAAAGGGCTTAGCATACGTGATATTTTGCGCACTGCGTTTTCTCATATGTATGAGCTGGAAAAGGAAATGCTTGCCCTTTACGATTCTATGGGGGAGGCTGACCCTGATGAGATGGACAAAATGATGCTGGATGCTGCGGATATTGCGGATATTTTGGAGCATAGTGGGTTTTACACCCTTGATGCCAAGATTGAGGAATACGCAAACGGTCTAGGGCTTAAGGAAATCGGGCTGGAAAAGGACGTGACAGAGCTTAGCGGCGGGCAACGTGCCAAAGTTTTGCTTGCGAAGGTACTGCTTGAAAACCCAATGATACTTATTTTAGACGAGCCCACCAACTTTTTGGACGAAAACCACATTATTTGGCTTAAAAACTTCCTTAACAATTACGAAAATGCTTTTATTTTGGTTTCCCACGATATTTCCTTCCTAAACGATGTTGTTAACGTTATCTACCATGTGGAAAATGCGGTTATGACAAGATACGTTGGGGATTACAATAACTTTCTTAATATGTACGAGCTTAAAAAGCGTCAAATCGAGCAGGCATACGAAAAACAGCAAAAGGAAATTGCCAATTTGGAGGACTTTATCTCACGCAATAAGGCACGTGTTGCCACATCAAATATGGCAAAAAGTCGTCAAAAAAAGCTGGATAAGATGGACGTTATTGAGCTTTCCCGTGAAAAACCAAAGCCAATTTTTGGCTTTAACTCTGCACGCACACCAGGCAGGGAGGTCATTATGGCAAAAGGCCTTGTGCTTGGATACGACGACCCTCTGACAAAGCCTATGGATTTGACCTTGCTACGTGGGCAAAAAATTGCGATAAAGGGTTTTAACGGGCTTGGGAAATCCACCCTGCTAAAAACACTCCTTTCCATAATCCCCCCAATTTCGGGGAATGTTTCTCAGGATCAGTTTTTGGAGATAGGCTACTTTGAGCAAGAGGGCAGCGACTCCTCCAAAACCGCCTTGCAAGAGGTTTGGGAGGAATTCCCATCAATGACAAATGCAGAGGTGAGAGCAGCACTGGCACGCTGCGGGCTTACAACCGAGCATATCACAAGCCAGATGAAGGTGCTTTCAGGCGGTGAAAACGCAAAAGTTCGCCTGTGTAAGCTTATGCTTAAAAATATAAACTTGCTTGTTTTGGACGAGCCAACCAACCACTTAGACGTTGTTGCAAAGGAGGAGCTTAAGCGTGCTATCGCCGAATTTAAGGGAACGGTACTCCTTGTTAGCCACGAGCCTGAGTTCTATATAGACATTGCAACAGATGTGTGGAATTTAGAAAGCTTTACAACAAAAATCGTTTAAAAGCTGTTGACAAGAAATAAAAATATGGTATAATTGATATAGTAATTATTATTATTATCGAGGTGTATAATGTTGAAATACTCAAGGCAACGTCAGTTAATATTGGATGCCGTATGTGATAATATTGTTCACCCAACTGCTGATTTCATATACTCCAAGCTTAAAGAGGATAACCCTAATTTAAGCTTAGGAACAGTTTACCGCAACCTTAACCTCCTTGCTCATAATGGGGTAATTAAAAAAATTGCAATGCCCAACG
>CAZMCJ010000176.1:0-1992 GCA_964564795.1 uncultured Eubacteriales bacterium
ATAATGGGTATGGAATGTCTACACCTATAACAAAAGCCCGCAAGTGTTCTAATCTTGAGAAAATGGCATTTCCGTATAATATGAAACATTATAAGATTGATGGTAATAACCCAATACTTGTTTACGAAACAATAAAAAGTGCACGTGATTTTGCCACTAAGAATGGACCCGTTTTGATTGTTCTTAACACATACCGCCTTAGTGGACACTCCAAAAGTGATACAAACAGTTATAGAAGTGATGAAGAGCTTGATTACTGGAGAAAAAATTGCCCAATACAAAAGTATAAAAAATCTCTTTTTAAGAGTAAGTTAATCTCCAAATCAGAAATAAATGAAATTGAACAGAAGGCTCAAAAAATTGTTGACGATGCAGTTGAATTTGCCTTGAATGATAGCCCACCTGATATTGATGAACTTGAAACACATATATTTAAGGGGGGAACAATATGAGAGAGATTACCTTTAAAAACGCTATTAGAGAGGCATTGATTGATGAAATGCATCGCGATAAAACGGTTTATATGATGGGTGAGGATATTGGAGCTTATGGTGGTGCGTGCGGCGTAACAAAAGGGCTAATCGATATTTTTGGAGCGGAACGCATAATGGATACCCCAATATCAGAAGGTGGATTTACTGGGTGTGCAGTTGGCAGTGCAATAACGGGAATGCGCCCGATTATGGAGATAATGTTTGCTGATTTTATAACTGTTTGCTTTGATCAAATTGTTAATCAAGGTGCAAAAATGCATTATATGTTTGGTGGCCAAATAAATGTGCCAATGGTTTTACGTGCTCCATCAGGCGGTGGAACCGGTGCAGGTGCACAACATTCTCAATCACCAGAGAGTATGTTGTGCGGGGTTAGTGGGCTTAAGGTTATTATGCCCTCTACTCCATATGACGCAAAAGGATTGCTAAAAAGTGCAATAAGGGATAACAATCCCGTCATATTTTTTGAACCACGTACGCTGTATGATACAAAAGGGATTGTACCCACAAACGATTACACAATTCCAATAGGTATTGGTGATGTTAAAAAAGAGGGTACTGATATTTCCCTTATAACATATGGTCGTATGGTTCCAATTTGCTTAAGTGTAGCCATAGCTTTAAAAGGAGATATATCGGTTGAAGTTTTTGATTTGCGAACGCTATCTCCTCTAGACAAAAACGGAATAATACGAAGTGCAAATAAGACGAAGCGTTGCATCGTTGTGCACGAGGCGCAGGAGTTTGGTGGGTTTGGTGGGGAAATATGCGCAACCATTGCCGAACATACAAACGCACGTGTGGCAAGGGTTTGTGGCGCCAATGTTCCATCGCCGGTTGCAAAAGTTTTAGAGAATATGGTATGCCCGAGTTGCGATAAAATTATAGATAAAATAAAAGAAATGTGCGGAAGATAATCCGCACATTTCTTTTATTTATATGAGTTTTGGTGGAACTCCTTAATTGTTGCAGGAATATCCTTGCTGCAAAAAACTGCACTACCAGCCACTACAATATCCGCTCCTGCTTTTGTTATATCGTAGATATTGGAAGGTGTTGCACCCCCATCAATCTGAATTTCAATATTAAGCCCTTTTTGGGTTATAGTTTGCTTCAACTCCGCAATCTTATGTAACATCTGGGGTATGAATTTTTGACCGCCAAATCCCGGATTAACGGTCATAATAAGCACCATATCAAGATGCTCCAACACATAATCAAGAACACAAAGGGGGGTTGCTGGGTTAAGGGCGACGCTTGCTTTAATATTATGCTCCTTAATTTGTTTAACAACACGCTCCAGGTGATTTGTGCTTTCGGCATGTATTGATATAATATCAGCACCCGCCTTAACAAAATCATCAATATAGCGCTCCGGCTTATCAATCATAAGGTGAACGTCCATAATCATGGTTGGAAATTCTTGCCTTAGTGCTGCCAAAACAGGAATACCTATGGAAATGTTTGGAACAAAGTTCCCATCCATAACATCAACGTC
>CAZMCJ010000177.1:0-1983 GCA_964564795.1 uncultured Eubacteriales bacterium
TAAAATGGTTTATATTGTTTTTAATTCTAATTATACTCCGTTTACCATATATATCAACATATTTTGTATCTTTTTTTAAATATTTAAATTATTCTCATATCTATAGTAATAATATTTTATAGTAAATCAATCCCATAAAATATATTATTAGTTATCCACGCATTTCACATTCCTCCCATTGTCAGTTCTTGCTTTGGCTCTGCAATCCCAAGCTCTTGGGTGGTTTGTAAGCTCCAATTTTTGTTATGCCAAAAGCTCACATAACTTTCTTTGCCATTAGTTTTGTATGCTTTTCTCATCCGCAACCACCTTTTATGTTTTCTTTCCCTATGGCTTGTAGGCTCGCAATACAGGGTTGTGTGTGATATAGCCTTGTTCCATTGCCGAGGTAAATATTGCGCAGATGACTGTGTGTAAACTAATCTACCATTTACATTACCTTGGGCAATGGCATTTTCACCCTTTAATACAGCACTATATTTTTCAACTAATCTTTTAGTTTAATAAGATAATCTCTTAGTTCACTAGCGGAGGATGCCTTCCTTGATGCCAAATATGCTTTTTCTTCAACTAAGTTTTTTAAAAAATCCCAGAATGCACCAGTCATATTGCCCTCGCTTATGGCAAGGACCACCGGAGGTTGGGATGTCTTCGCCACAATGACGCCAAGTTCTTCCCGTGCGTAGACCATGTAGAGATCATCTGTTGGCTTATCTATCAAATGTACATGATAGTTTTCACAAGAATCAAGCAGAGCAAGGATATACTCAAGATGGGCCGCGAATTCTTGTGGTTTGTAATACAATGCCCCTCCCCCCAACATATCCGACATGGATATCTTAACTCTCCCACTTTTCACCAATTCAATATCGGGAAGGGATATGATTTCGGTGAAATGATTTGAATTTAAATTCTTCAGAAACCCTTTATGACGAACTCCGTGGATTGAAACATTTCCAGGTTCATCAATACCAGAACGTCTAATTATCTGTGACATGAGATTTTCAGGCATAAGCTCATCATAAGGCTTTGGTGCCTCTATTCCTTGCGGCATACCTAGGGCAAAAGTTGTTTTTAATCATTCTAAAATATTCTTCATCCTCTTCATCAGATATATAGGGTTGCTCTTCAAGCTTATATATGGTGACCCTGCAATGATTGCAACCCTCACCACCTAGTTGTTTTTTAAGTTGTATTACTTCACTTGTTTTATCAATTACAAGTTGTAGCCAATCGTTTCTTTCGGCTTGCAGCTCTTTAAACTTATCTGCAATGGTTTTAGCTGCTCTTACAAATTCAACAAATTTAAGCGATATGTCGGCAAAATCTTTTTCTTTAATTTCTAATGCTTGTAATGCTTTATCAATCTTCACTTTTACCCCACCTTCCCCAATCTGTCGCAAACCCTTAAAAACACGTTGCAAACATCATCAATTTCCTGTTGAGTGAATCCATTTAGGATACTTGATTGCATTAATTCCGTTAGTTCCTGCTTTTCGTTATCGGATATGGTTTCATAGCTAGGTTTTATGCAGTCATTCATTTGTTGCCCCCTCTACTCATATATTTTCAACTCAACGCCCTTGCTAGCGTTGCTATGGATATGCCGATGCCTTTCTTAAAATCAAAAATTTTATTTACTGTTCTAACGTCACGCCCCAAAAACTCCGCAACTTCTTTTGCCGTCAAGGTGTTTTTGCCTGGGAATTTCTCGATAATCAATTCTAAGTTGTTTCGGTAATCTTCTTTTTCTCTTGGCATTGCTTGCCCCTCCTTTTTTTATTTTCTCAAATCAAATTTTATACAACATATTGTTCTTTTTTAATTCATCACCACCATATGTTGACATTTATTTCCACATATGGTATATATGTATATATCATATGAAAGGTGGTGTGTGAATGGCTAAAAGCAATACTAAGCAAACAAGTAGCAAAGTTGCCTCTACTGCTTCTAAAGTTCTTCGTGACGGTCGAACAAGCG
>CAZMCJ010000178.1:0-1970 GCA_964564795.1 uncultured Eubacteriales bacterium
CCGATATGGATTTCAAAAGGGTCGTTTTGCCTGCACCATTACTACCGATTAGGCAAGTTATTTTTCCTTGCGAAACATTAAGGTCAATTCCTTTAAGCGCTTCAATCTGCCCATAATAGGCATGTAAATCTTTAATTTTAATCATAGTTAATCCCTCCCCAGATATGCTTCGATTACTGTTGGGTTAGATGAAACTTGCTCTGGATTTCCCTGTGCAATAACCTTACCAAAACAAATAACAACTATTTCCTCACAGATGTTCATAATCATATCCATCGAGTGTTCGATTAGCAAAACACCAATACCACGCTCTTTCGCCGCTAGGTTAAGCAGTGCCATTGCGTTTTCAATCTCTTTATTATTTAGCCCCGCTGCCGGCTCATCAACAAGCATAACCTTTGGGTGTGCAAGCATGGAGCGTACAATTTCCAAAAGCTTTCTTTGACCATATGGAAGGGATGAAATATCATCCTCCCAATCAAAGGTAAATCCAGCCAGCTCCATAAGCTCGTTTAGCTCCCTTTCAAAGTCTGATTTGTGCTTGCCAAAATAACTCTTAAAGTATCCCAATTGGTGTGCCAAATCACTTCCGAGTAGCAAGTTATCCTTAATATTAGAGCGCTGCAAGAAGCGTGGAGTTTGGAAGGTTCTGCCTATACCCATTCTTGCCCTATCGTGCGAGGCTACTGTTGAAATATTTTTCTCATTAAAATAAAGCTGGCCACTATCTGGCACATAAATACCACTTATGAGGTTCATTAGTGTGCTTTTGCCCGCTCCGTTTGGGCCAATCAGCCCATGCACTTTGCCTGGCATAACTGAAAAGGTAATGTCGTCTGCTGCAACAACTCCACCAAACCTTTTGCTTATTCCATCAAGCCTTAAAATTGGTTGCATCACTTATTTACCTCCTCTTTCTTTGCTCTATCTTTAGCCATTTGCTTTTTCTTTTTAAATTTGTATTTTTTGATTGTGTCCCCCACTAATCCTGCAATACCCATTGGCATAAATACCATCAAGCATATTACACCAATACCATAAAATAGTTGCAAATATTGCTTCATATCGCGCAGCCACTCTGGCAACATTGTTACCAAAACTGAGCCAAGGAATACGCCCGGTGTGCTGTTAACTCCACCTAGCATAACCATTATTATGTATGATGTTGCCCGCTCAAACGTAAACATATCCGCTGATACAAATTGGCTGTGCATTCCATAAAGTGCGCCCGCAAATCCTGCTAAGCCACCCGCTATTGTAAATGCAATAACCTTTGTTGCATAAACGTTAACACCTAGTGTTTGTGCTGCTATTTCATTATCCCTAATTGATGCAAGGCTTCTACCTAACTGTGTGCTTCTAATGCGTTCAATTCCTATTGCAACTACTGCAACAAAAAATGCCAAAACATAAAACCACTCGTTATAATTTGCCAATTGATGCCCAAAAATGGAAAGTGCCGGTATTCCCGGTACTCCATCCGGCCCACCAAACAGTGGTTTGTAGTTAAGGAAGAAGCACCATGTTACTTGCACAAGACCAATTGTTGAAAATGTGAAGTATGTTCCGCGCAGTCTAAATAAAACTGAACCAATTAAATATGCAAAAAGTGTTGTTACTATTATTGCAATTATAAGGGCAAGCCCTGTATCAATTGCAAATCCAAGTCTTCCTGTTGTTAAGTTTCCTACAATGTATGCCCCACTTCCTAAAAAGGAAACAGCTGCAAATGTTAGCTGACCACCCATTCCCAGCATAACCGATAGCCCGTACGCTGCTATTGCATAAATTAGCCCCAAGTTTAGTATCATCATTGAATACCCTTCGTTAACTATGGGTGCAATAATAACGAATGCTATTGCACAAATGGCGATTAAAAGGGTGGAGATTTTGATTTTTATTTTTCCTATTTTCATCTTCTACACCTCATGCCTTATCGGCTACTTTCTCACCAAATAATCCTTGTGGCC
>CAZMCJ010000179.1:0-1967 GCA_964564795.1 uncultured Eubacteriales bacterium
TTCATAATAAATTTAGCAATCAGGAATACAACGAATGCTATTATTACAAAATTTAAGATTGATATTCCCTTTGTTTTCATCTTCTCCCTCTTTTTTATTGCGGATATGCTTGATGTTTTTTTGATTGCGTTAATTAGTGGTGTGTGCCACGAGATTGGGCATTTGGTTGCAATTTTTTTGGTGGATGGTAACATAAAAAAGGTGACGATTAAACCATTTGGTATAAATATAGAGCGAGGGTCAGGGGAGTATTGCAGCTATTTTAAGGATATTTTAGTGCATATTAGTGGACCTATAATCAACTTGTTTTTGTTTTTTGTTTCCTATGTTTTAATACAGCTTGGTGCTGAGAATAACTACTTAAACTACTTTTGTGGGATAAATCTTTTACTTTTTGTTATAAATCTAATACCTGTTTGCATATTGGACGGAGGCAAAATTTTGGAGGCAATCCTACTGCAAGTGTGGGATTACACCTATGCGCAAATCTTTTTAGAAATAATTTCGCTAATATCTTCAACTTTCCTAATGTTTTGTGGTATAATAATATATTATGCAACGGGGTACAACATTTCGTTGCTGTTAATTTCCATATACCTTTTGGCTATGACAATGAAAAATATTGCATATAACAAGCGGTTTGGAATTGGATATAAAAAAAGAAAGGAAGTACCTTTATGATTAATAGTGAAGTTGAAAAGATACTGCTAAAGGTGCAAAAACCAGCCAGATACACAGGGGGCGAATTTAACGAAGTACAAAAAAAACCGCAAGAGGTAGATGTTAGAGTTGCATTTTGCTTTCCGGATACTTATGAGATTGGAATGTCCCACCTAGGGATGAAGATATTATACTCCTTAAAAAACGCCCGCGATAATATTTATTGCGAGCGCGTTTTTGCGCCGTACGCAGATATGGAGGAGCAAATGAGGGAGAAAAAAATTGAGCTTTACGGACTGGAAAGTGGCGATAGCATAAAGAACTTTGATTTTATTTGCTTTACCTTGCAGTATGAGCTCAGCTATTCAAACATACTGAATATGCTTGATTTGGCAAATATTCCACTTTTGGCTAAGGAGCGCACAAGCCTTGCGCAAATTGTTCTAGTTGGTGGCCCTTGCGCATACAACTGTGAGCCAATTACCGATTTTGTGGACGTTGCGATAATGGGCGAGGGGGAGGAAATCAACCTTAAGGTTATTGACATATACAATGAATTCAAAAAGGCGGGCAAGAGCAAGGAGGAATTCCTGCTAGAGATTGCAAAGCTAGAGGGGGTATATATCCCAGCTTTTTATGATGTTACCTATAACGACGATGGCACGATTAATAAAATTGCCCCAAATAAAGAGGGTGTGCCTGCAACGGTTAAAAAAACGATAATCAAGGATTTGGATAATGTTTATTACCCTGATAAGTTCATTGTTCCCCACATAGAAACGGTGCACGATAGAATTGTACTCGAGATGTTCAGAGGGTGCATAAGGGGTTGTCGTTTCTGCCAGGCTGGGTTTGTTTACCGCCCGGTTAGGGAAAAATCCCCCCACGTTTTAAAGGAATGTGCAAAGGAGCTGCATAAGAACACAGGGTACGAGGAAATGTCCCTTTCTTCCCTAAGCACCAGTGATTACACAGGTTTCAACCAGTTTATGGAAGAAATTATGGATTACACAAAAAGCAAAAAGATAAACCTTTCCTTGCCATCACTTCGTGTTGATAACTTCACAAGTGATGTTATCAAGTTCATCAAAAAGATGAAAAAGGGAAGCCTTACCCTTGCACCGGAAGCGGGAAGCCAACGCTTGCGTGATGCGATAAATAAGAACGTATATGAGAGCGAGCTTTTGGATGCCGTTACAATTGCCTTTAACGAGGGATACACCTCCCTAAAGCTTTACTTTATGATAGGTCTTCCCACAGAAACGTACGAGGATATAAAGGGAATTGCAGACCTTGCGTATAAGGTG
>CAZMCJ010000180.1:0-1967 GCA_964564795.1 uncultured Eubacteriales bacterium
AGCACAAGTATTTTGTAATTCTGCCGCAGTGCCAGTACTGCGCAAAACACAGGGAGCACATACAGGGGACGATTTGTGAAAGTTATGGCAAGTTAGCTTCTCAGAATTTAGCAGCATGCAAAACCTGCCCGTGTGCGGTTTGCTGTTATGAAGAATTTATTTATACAAACCGGCCTGAAGAATTTAAAGACAGACAAGGACGGGGAGAATTTAACGGTGGATTTAGGGCTTTGCAGTTCGGGGCGGCACGTGAGCCGCAAGCCAAGGCGGTTTTAAAAAGCGTCGGCATTGAAGGCGATTTATTTTAAGGGGGGGCAAGATGATTGATTATTATGAAAAAAGAAAAGAATGGCGTATTGAAGCGCCAATTACACGCAGCTTTATTGAGGAGCTACTGGCGCAAGGGGAGCCGGTATTTTTGGAAAAAAATAATGTTGTAACTACCTACAAAAATAAACATTATTGTCTGGATTTAGGGTTAGCCAGTTTTATGGTTAGTGGAGTTGGTATGTCAACAGAATTTGATTATAAAGATATAAAATATGTAACCAGGAGAAATGGAAGCGATTACAAAGCTCTTATTTTTAGTATGGCAGGCGGCAACGTTGAATTTATAATTGGGGGCATAGAATGAAAGAAAAAATAAAAGAAGTAAGTAAGCCTGTAACAAAAGAAAAGATAGAAGCATTTTTTATAAAAGAAGGCATCCAGTATTTCAAGCGGTACTGGGACACCAAGCCCATTTTAAGACTAATAAATTCCCAGGGGATTGGGTTAGAATTCTCAGATACAAGCATACAGTTTGACCACAAGGGATTTTATATTACTAGTGATTATGACCAGATTTCCCAATTTAGCTTTTATAAAAACAAGTTTGTTATTTTTGGGACTAGAAATATAATTGAATTCAGGCTGGAGCCAAAATGAAACAAAAAGCAATAAAAATCAGCGCACTGCAGAAAATTGTAAATGAAGCCGTGCGCAAACGTGACGAAGTCTGCATGGTGCGGGACGGCAAGCGGCCTTGCTCTGGGGTGCTTACTGCAAGCCATTATTTTTCAGTGGGCGGAAATTCAACGTGGCGATTTTATCCGCCAAACATACATTGCCAATGCCTTTTACATCATGGCGTACATGAGCGTAGACAAGAGCCCTTTTTTTACACCGCATGGATGGAGAGACACCAAGCCGAGGCACTTGAGTACATGAAAAAACACTGGGGCGTTGTGATACGGTACACGCAGCCAATAAGAGCCGAGATAAAAAAACTAGCACAAGCTGGTGAGCTAGACAAACTGCAAGCACTGATAGAGGGGTTGGTAGAGGGTATAAACCTTTAGGCGCTCTATTTGACCGAAAAAAAGAGCAAAAAAAGCGTGTTTTTCTACTTTTTTTACGGGTTTCGCTTGACATAGTATTTTGATTATGGTATACCTTAATCAAGGTTGATAGTTAAGGCAACCAATGTAACGTGCAAGCAATATGAGACAATAATGCAACACGGTGGGAAGAGAAAGGGGGCGGGGCGCCGCCCTATCTTTGCTAAAACGAAGCTTACCCAAATACGGGTAAATCAGGATATTTGGGACGCTATCCCGTTACCAAAAGCGGCGTGGGTTAGGGAGGCGATCGCGGAGAAAGCAAAAAGAGATAACTTAACAACTACATCAACCTGATAAAAGGGGGAATATGTGTATTTAGCAAAAAGCAAAACAAACAGGAGAGTACTTCAATCCATTCATTATTCAAGGTGTAATTGGCGGTATTCGGGATGGCTGCCCAGAGGCAGATGAAATTATTACTGATGATTTAAGTAAGTGGGCAAGCAATATGTTATCGAGATAAGACGTATAACAACTGCCTCAACCCGACTCGGGCAAATAGCCCGTCGCAGGTTAAGCAAATGATTTGACATATTAAAATATATATGTTAAACTACTGTTATGAAAACAATAAACCTTACAAAG
>CAZMCJ010000181.1:0-1956 GCA_964564795.1 uncultured Eubacteriales bacterium
GACTGGCTCTTCACATCGCATTTATATATGTAAATTGCGGTTTTTAAAATTATTTTCTCCTATGAAAATCTAATTTTCACCCCCCCCTTTATTAAAAATACAAATTTACTTTTCAAGGCTTTAGACTTATTTATGCTGTGTATTTAACTGGCTTGACAAATACAATCCTCCAAATTCCGTTCTACGATAAACAATATTCACTGCTTATTGTTACTCCTATAAATTACATTAAGAAATATAATTACAATGGCAGCAAAGAAATATAACAAAGAAGAGGTTCTCAAAGATTATAAAATTATAAATGAGAGCCGTCAAGCTTCTCTCTTAGCACGTAAAGAGGTGCTCACAGGCAAAGCAAAATTTGGGCTTTTTGGAGATGGTAAAGAATTAGCCCAAGTTGCCTTAGCTAAACAGTTTAAAGATGGTGATTGGAGATCGGGTTACTACCGTGATCAAACGTTTATGATGGCCATTGGTGAACTCAGTTTGGTTGAATATTTTAATCAGCTTTATGGCAATACCGAACCGGATGCCTGTCCTTCAACAGGCGGACGTATGATGAATAACCATTTCGCAACCATTAGTTTAGATAAAAATGGAGAATGGAAAGATTTGACCAAACAAAAAAATAGTTCTGCTGATATTTCACCAACAGCCGGACAAATGCCTAGATTGCTTGGCTTGGCTTATGCTTCTAAGCTCTTTAAAAACATTAAGGAATTGGCGTCCTATAAAAAATTCTCAAACAATGGAAATGAAGTTGCTTTCGGAACCATTGGCGATGCAAGTACATCCGAAGGCCACTTTTTTGAAACAATAAATGCTGCTGGCGTACTCCAAGTTCCCATGGCAATGTCAGTCTGGGACGATGGATATGGAATTTCAGTGCCTAAAAAATATCAAACCACCAAAAGTGATATCTCCGCTTTGATGAAAGGTTTTGAGGAGGATGATCAACATAATGGTTATGCTCTTTACAAAGCCAAAGCATGGGATTATCCCCAATTGGTAGAAACATATGAAGAAGCAATTCCTTATTGCCGTAAAAACCACATCCCTGTTTTTATTCATGTGGAAGAGGCTACTCAGCCCCTTGGTCACTCTACTTCGGGGTCTCATGAAAGATACAAGGATGAAAAACGAATGCAATTTGAAAAGGATTTCGATTGTAACGTTAAAATGAAAGATTGGATTATAAAAGAAAAAATCGCTACTCTAAAAGAACTAGAAGAAATTGAAAACCAAGCGATAGAAGCTGTAAAAGAGGCACGAGATGAAGCTTGGAAATCGTACATTGTACCCATCGAAAATCTTCGTGAGGAGATGATTGCTTTAACCTATTCGGCATCGTGCAATTGTGCCAAAACGGGTCGTATTGTTACCGAAACAGATGCTCTTCGTCGCATTGCTCAGCCCACACGAAAAGATATTATTTCAACTGCATCACATATTTTACGTCACATGTGTCAAAGTTGTAATCCAAACAAACCATTGAAAGATGCTTTGAGAACGTGGATTGCCGAACAAATGGAAGATGGTCACCAAAGATACAGCAGTCACTTATACAGCGAGTCTGATCAATCACCATTAAAAGTCAAGCCCGTTGATGCAACGTATAGCGATAAATCTGTAATTGTTCCTGGCAGAGAAATCCTCAACCAAAATTTCGATAAGCTTTTTGAAAGAAATCCGCTGGTGGTCGCTTTTGGAGAAGATGTTGGTGGTATTGGAGGAGTAAATCAAACATTTGAAGGTTTGCAGCAGAAATATGGAGAACTTCGAGTAACCGATACCGGAATTAGAGAAAATACAATTCTTGGACAAGGCATTGGATTGGCTCTCAGAGGATTCAGGCCCATTGTAGAGATTCAATATTTTGATTACCTGTTGTATGCTTTGCAAACCATGAGCGATGATTTAGCAACCACTCGTTATCGTACGATGGGTGGGCAAAAA
>CAZMCJ010000182.1:0-1938 GCA_964564795.1 uncultured Eubacteriales bacterium
AAGGTTAAAAATAAGGAGCTGTTCAACACTCCGCTAACGCCCCAAGACCATCCAGGTGTTGTGAAAAACCAGCCTATGTTTGAGCAGATTTTAAAGAAAGATTTGTTGCTACACTATCCGTACTATGACATAAAGCCCCTTGTTAGGTTACTTGAGGAAAGTGCACAGGATAAAAATGTTGTTAGCATTAAGATGACCCTTTACAGAGTTGCAAGAGATAGCAAA
The DNA here is from genome assembly GCA_964564795.1 of uncultured Eubacteriales bacterium. Lineage (GTDB taxonomy): Bacteria > Bacillota > Clostridia > Oscillospirales > RGIG577 > CAZMCJ01. The sequence goes on from CAZMCJ010000182.1 coordinate 226, forward strand.
ATAATAAACGCACTTATTAACGCAGCGGAAAATGGCATTGACGTTAGTGTGGTGGTTGAGCTTAAAGCACGGTTTGACGAGATGAATAACATTGACTGGTCAAAGCGCCTAATTGAAGCTGGGTGCAATGTTGTTTATGGAGTTGACAACCACAAGGTGCACTCAAAGCTTATGCTTATTGTGCGCAAAAATGGAAATACAATTGAGCAGGTATCACATATTGGCACGGGTAATTTCAATGAAAAAACGGCAAAGTTTTATACCGATTTATCCCTTATAACATCAAACAATGAGATTTGCCAGGAGGTTTCAGCTATATTTAATGCACTGTTTTTGGGGGAATTTGTGTTAGAAACTAAACATTTACTAGTTGCTCCATTACAATTTAAAAGTAAGATTATAAAGTTTATTGATGAGGAAATTGAAGCTGCAAAAAGTGGCGAAAAGGCGGAGATTGTGTTAAAAATCAATTCCTTTACCGACAAAATCTTGATTGATAAACTAATTGATGCGTCAAATGCCGGCGTTAAGATTAATATGCTTGTTAGGGGAATTTGCTGCATTAAACCGGGGATTGAGGGGTGCAGCGAAAACATAAGGGTTATTAGCATTGTTGGTAGATTTTTGGAACACTCCCGAATTTATGTGTTTGGCTGTGGAGAGCGGCGCAAAATTTATATTTCATCTGCTGATTTTATGACACGCAACACAGAGCGCAGGGTAGAGGTGGCAACACCAATATACGACAAAGAACTTATAAAAGAAATTGTGAATATGTTAAGCGTGATGTTTAGGGATAACGTTAAGGCAAGCAAGCTTTTAGAGGACGGAAGCTACGAGCCCAGGCGTAACTCGGAGCCACTGCTAGATAGCCAAAACTACTTCTATTTGGAGGCTTATAAGAATAGTATTCAGCAAAATGAAGAAAAGGTCAAGGAAGTTGAAAAGGAGAAAAGAAGCTTCTTTAAAACATTGTTTAGTGTATTTAAATTAGGGAATAAAAAAGATTAAAATTTTAAGATATAACTATAAAAGTGGTAGCTATTTTTTGCTATTACGTATTATTTCTAACTTCCTTTCATAAATTGGTACAACTAGGTATGATGGAGGAATGTTTATGAGGGAGAAAAATGTATATAAAGGTTACAGCACAAAAAGGCGCCAGCCAATAAGGGGAAGAGGAAAACAAACGAGTAAAAATAACCTGTTTATGTTACAGGTGATTGCAAGCGTGCTTATTTTGGTTGTAAGCGTTGCCATTAAAAACATAGAAAGCGACGTAACCAACAATATGCAAGATATGATAGCTAGATCATTAAATGTTTCCACCGACTTTTCAAAGGTTCAGGTGCTTTTAGATGAGCTTAAAGAGGCAAAGGATAAGGCGGTTAATGTTTTTGCACCAAAGGAGGACGTAGAGGTAGAAGATGAAGGGACGGAGGCAACTCAGAGCAGTAGTGATAATTTTTTAAAGGGTGATGCAAGAGTAATCACAACTGTTTATGAGGTGCCAATGTCCTTCGACGAGATAACATTTTATGAGGACTTTGACAGCGGCGAGATGCGTGAAGAAAAGCCGATGGAAAAGGTGACGGATAACGATATTTTGCTGGGGTTAACGGCACCGATTAAGGGTGTTTTAACGTCAAACTATGGTGTAAGGGTTAACCCTATAACAAAAAAGGAGTCCTTCCACTATGGTGTGGATATTGA
>CAZMCJ010000183.1:0-1936 GCA_964564795.1 uncultured Eubacteriales bacterium
GCCCTACACGACATCAGCAATTACATGCGTGAGGGACTTAAAAAAGCAGGCATTACAATGAACAGAAAGATGCTTTCTGAAATTGCAATCAGTGATAAGGAAGGGTTCTCCTCCCTTGTTGAAAAAGCAAAGGCTGCATTATAATATACTAATAACAAAAAAGTGGTGAGCAATCATCACTTTTTTTATTGTTTATACCAAACTTTGCCTATAATACTAATAATGCCTTGAAAAAGTGTTGCCTTTAATATAGAATTAATGTGTATTGATAAAAGAGATAAGAAAAAAGAGAAAAAAGAAAATGGAGGTAACATTTTTTATGAAAAGAAGAACTAAGATAGTGTGTACACTAGGTCCGGCAACAGATAACGAGCAGGTTTTGGAAAAATTAATAAAAAACGGTATGGACGTAGCACGTCTTAATTTTTCTCATGGCGACCACCAGGAGCATGGGAAAAGAATTGAGATGGTAAAAAGGATTAGGGAGCGTTTGTTTCTGCCTGTTGCTATATTGCTTGATACTAGAGGGCCGGAAATAAGAATAAAAAGTTTTGAAAACAAGAAGATTGAATTAAACCAAGGGGATAGGTTTACCCTTACAGGCAGAGATGTTGCGGGGAGCGAAAAAATTGTTTCTATAACATATAAAACACTTTACAAGGATGTTAAGGTTGGAACAAGAATTTTGATTGATGACGGGCTAATTGAGCTTAAAGTTGATGAAATAGACGGAAGCGACATCAACTGTACTGTCTTAAATGGTGGAGGAATATCCAACAATAAGAGCATAAATATCCCGGAAATCGTTCTTTCGCTACCATATATGAATGAGAAAGATAGGAATGACATAATCTTTGGTATTGAGCAAGGTGTGGATTTTATTGCTGCCTCATTTGTTAGAAATAAGGCTGATGTTTTGGAGGTTAGGAAAATTTTGGAGGCTCATGATGCCACCTCAATCAAAATAATATCGAAAATTGAAAATGGAGAAGGTGTTGAAAACATCGACGAAATTTTGAAGGTTACAGACGGAATAATGGTTGCTAGGGGAGATTTGGGTGTGGAGATACCATACTCAGAGATACCAAAAATCCAAAAAAACCTTATAAGAAAGTGCAGATATTCCGGGAAAACTGTTATAACTGCAACACAAATGCTAGATTCCATGATGCGCAACCCAAGGCCTACAAGGGCAGAGACGAGTGACGTTGCAAATGCGATATACGATGGAACAAGTGCAATTATGCTCTCTGGCGAGACTAGCGTTGGTAAATATCCAATAGAAACATTGCAAGCAATGAATGACATTGCGGTTTGTGCAGAGGCGGACATAAACTACGTGCGTCGTTTTGTAAATATGGAGGCATCAGTGACCTCTAATATAACAAACGCAATCTCCCACGCAACTTGCACAACTGCACACGACCTAGGTGCAAGTGCAATTATTACCGTTACAAGGAGTGGGCATACTGCAAGAATGATTTCAAAATACCGCCCAGCTTGCCCAATTATTGCAACAACATCAAGCAAAAAATCCTACCACCAGCTATCTCTTGAGTGGGGGGTTACTCCATATATGATGGCCAGCCAACATACAACAGATGAAATATTTGAAAAATCTGTGCAAACAGCAATGGATAATGATTGCATTAAAAGTGGAGAGATTGTTGTAATCACAGCGGGGGTTCCGGTTGGAATTAGCGGAACCACAAATATAGTTAAGGTGCATATTGCGGGCAATGTGCTTGTTAGAGGGGAAAGAGTGTAGCACCAGATGGCAGCCGGCAATCTTTGCGTATGCAAGACAGAGAAAGAAGCACTGGCTAAATTTACAAAAGGTGATATTTTGGTTATCACACAAACATCAAACAAACTCTTGCCAATCTTAAAAGAGGCAAAGGGTTTAATAACAGAAGAGTCAGGACTTACATCACAT
>CAZMCJ010000184.1:0-1919 GCA_964564795.1 uncultured Eubacteriales bacterium
TTGCATCTACTTATACGGCAAATGTATGCAACGACAAGCAAACCGCATCCGCAAATAATAACGCTGAAATGGAAGCAATGGCATTGTTCATTCTAGAGCAGAAAGCAAGCGTTTCTCTATTGCAAAACCGCCTAAATATAGGCTATCTAAAAGCAAAATCAATTATGAGTGTATTAGAAGCACGAGGACACATAAAAAACATCAATGGCACAACAAATTGGCAAATCCTAATATCAAAGGAAGAATTTAATAACTTTTATGGCGGAGAATAACACCCCCCCCCCCTCCCCTACAAACTTCTAACATCCGTCAGTACTGCACAGTAAAGCAAGTACGCCTTAAGTTCAAACAACCATTGATTCAATGCTGCACAATAGTTACAAGTTAGACATATTTAGCACTGACTTTTTGTTTGCTACGATGTAGTTTGTGAGTTTGGCTTTTATTTTAGAAACAAACGCAGTTCTAAAACTAGTCGTTAATGCCGCTCGTGTAAAAAGCTGAATATTATTTCCAACCATTTTTAAAAAGAATTTTTTTGCGTCTATAACCTGTGCAGAGTAGCTCCCGCTTGCTCGCAGGCTTATGTGAAAGTCGTAAATAGGGTCATTCATTTGAATTGGTGTGGGCGTTCCCCATAGTAATTCCATGTTGTGTGACTTGTCAACGAAATAAACCTTGCAAGTAAAAAGGCTGTTTCCGCCTAACGCCACCTTTCTCATTACTGTATCAAGACCAGGGAAGTTTCCTGTCTTGAGTGTGTATTTTCCACTGGGGAAAGCCTGCACTATGATGCCGTCCTTAACAAACAATGCTTCCTCAGCCTCATTCACTACCAACTGTGAATTGATCAACAACTATAATCTTGTCATTTTCTTTTGCATAACCTAGCATGTTGCTATAAGCCCAGCTGACTCTTCCTTCTTTCATTCCCCAGCGTTTACCAATTGTTACGTTTTGAGAAATACTACGGCTCTCTTCTTGTGCCATACTTGCCACAAGCTCTCGGCAGGCATTGTATCAAATACAAATACGTCTAAGAAGGTATTATTGTCGATAAACCAACCCTTGAATGTATAACCCTCTCTTATAGGCTGTGTTGGCGCGGTGATATTCTCACCTATAAACTTTGTTAACGAAGCTATCCCACTGCCGCCGTTACTCTCGAAGGTAACCGTATATGGGATTGCACTCCATTTTGCATATACAACAGTGTCGGAGGATATTGGAGTTAGGGACAAAGTGTCTTTGGTAAGCTCTTTTCCCCATATATCTTTATCAAAAAACCAGCCTTCGAATATGTAACCCTCTTTCGTAGGCAATTTGGGCATTGTCAAAGAACCTTTGCCCTCGGCAGATAATGACTCATAAATGATTCCGTCAACCTCAAAACTAATTGTATAAGTTTTTTCTCCATTGCATCCTGCAAGCAGGGCTATCAGCAATAAGACTATTGTAAGAATAAGAATAAACCTTGATTTCATTATAATGCCTCGTTGTTTTTCAAAACCATTATTTATTTGATTTGATTTAATAATGATATTTTATCATGTTCCGTTTTTGCAATCAATACTAAAATTTTATTGGTAGATTTTATATAATTATAGAAAATAAAGCGGTTTTCTTCATTTTATCTCTAAATTCCTCATTGACACGACAACGGCGAAAAAGTAAAATATAATGTGTTAACCGTTAGGGACATAACAGCTATGGGAGATATATAATGAAAACACCAAAAAAGATTGCAACATTAGTTTTGGTTATCGTATTGCTTGCGACAGCCGTTTCGGCGTTATTCGCCTGCAACCCTACTTCAAAAACAAAAATAGCGGTTATGACGGACATCCATGTTATGGCGCAAGAACAAATAGGCAACAACTTATCCGAGAGTTTCGAAGAAAAAAATATGTCTAGCCAAA
>CAZMCJ010000185.1:0-1912 GCA_964564795.1 uncultured Eubacteriales bacterium
TGCGTTGTTTGCCCATAAATTGTGTTTCCATTTGTTTTGATGGTTAAAATTAATAATGCTTTTTTGTTTATGCATTATCGTTTACACAATTTAGTGGATAGTGCCAATAATAGCCAAAAATGCTTCATTGGTTTAGATTTGTTTTTCATAGGTTAAGTTATAGTTAGGTAATTTTCTACAAACCCGTTATTGTTACCATCTTACCCTTCACACTAAGTTTAATCCCTCCGCACTCCTCCAACACTTTCAAGACATCCTTGAAATCGCCGTATCGTGGTACCTTGCCCCTGTACTGTAAGTGGCTTATATCGTTTCCTGTATATTTGTAATCAAAGTTGTACCAACGTGCCAGGTTCTGCATTATCTGCTCCAGCGATTGGTTTTCGAACACTATCATCCCTGTTTTCCAGCTGGCAACTTCGTCGGTGTTGACCTCTCTTAGTTCTATTTCCAGATTGTTTTTATTGAATATGGATTGAAAACCGGGCTCCAATTCCACCACATTGTTGTCGTATATTGCTTTCACGCTCACCTTTCCCTGGACAAGGGTTGTATATACTCTTGGGTCGGAGGGGTATGCCGATATATTGAACTCTGTCCCGTAAACCTGTACAAGTTGTCCCTGCACATCTACAACAAATGGTTTTGACCCTTTGGATACTTTGAAGTAGGCCTCTCCTTCGAGGAAAACTTTACGCTCCTCCCCTGTAAAAGCAATCGGATAGCGAAGCTTTGAATCTGCATTCAACCAAACCTTTGTTCCATCTTCGAGGATCAGTGAGAACTCTCCCCCCCTGGGAATGACTAGGTCGTTGAATTTGATTTTGCCTTGTTCAGTTGGTTTTACTCCTTCATAAGAAAGGCTACCGTTTTCTGCTTTAGAAATGAGCAACTCCTCTTCCTTAATGGTGGCTTCGGCATCATCCAGCTGAATACTCTTGCCATTGCCAAGCGTTAGTAGTGCTTTTACCTGACCATGCTTTATCTGTTGATCTGTCAATTTTCTTCCCGACCCAAAGAAGTTGTAGATTGTCCCGTCCAGCATAACAAGCCCAGACACCAATGTGATCAAGATTGCTGCTACGGCAGAAATCTTTCTTATGTATTGCTTGACCTTCTTCCTGTTATGCGCTGCTATCCGTGCTTTCATATTACTCATTGCATTCGAATGGTCAATAATCCTGAGGCGCTCATACTCTGCTTTAATATACTCTTTGTCAAGGAATTTTTTATATAATTGCTCATTTTCGGGTAACTTGTCACACCATTTTCGAAGCTCTCCCAATTCGTCGTTGGATGACCTCCCTATAATGCTTTTAAATATGAGTCCTGCAACTTTTTTTATCCTTGAATATTGATCCATATAATCTTGTTTTCCCATATAAAACGTAATAAGTTTAAAAACCCGTAAATTAAATTTAAAAAACCGTATTGTTGTTTTTATCGTTTATGTTATTTTATATTTGCGAATAATTTTTTCAGTTCATGTCTCCGGAAAGCAAGATTTTTGATGATTTTTGCAAAAGCAAGGTGGAGTCTTTTTATAAGAATATCTATCCTGGTTTGCTGTTGTATGCAATTAGGTGGCTTGGCAAGGAGCATTCTTTTTTGGCGGAGGATTGCGTCCAGAATGCAATTTTCAATGCTTGGGAAAGGCGCAGTAATTTTACTTCGGCCACTGCACTCAAATCTTACCTATACACATGCATCAAAAACAACATCATAGATATACATCGCAAAGCAAACTCGGGCAAAAAATACACATCTTCGCTTGACGACCAGCTTGTTTTTTCCAACAGCATAATTGAACAAGAGACCTTAAATATCCTTTTCAAGGCCATAGCAAGTCTTCCCGACAAGTACCGGATTGTTTTGGAAATGTGCTTTATCGAAGGATTGAAAATCAAGGAGA
>CAZMCJ010000186.1:0-1911 GCA_964564795.1 uncultured Eubacteriales bacterium
CGGAAGTGCCCGTATGTACACTTCCGCTCCTAACCTTTATTTTGCTATTTTGCATTGAGGCAATAACGATTGCTGCGTTTGCTGCAGTCATCTCAATGTTTGTATATTCCTTGTAAATATCAATCTTGCCAATTGCACGTGCGCTAATTCCGCTACCCTCCACAATTGCGCCAACAATAAAGTTTGGTGCTATTTGTTGGTTGCGACCAATGTTTGCAGTTAGCATAACCTTGTTGCCCGAAAGGTTGCCAGCTGGTGCAATGTGCTTTGTAAGGGATTTTACTATTGGGATTTGGCGCTTATCTTTGCCAACAATCATTGCAACCAAAGTGTTTGCAACGTGCCAAGTGTCGTAACCCTCTGCCAGAAGTGTATCCATAATAAACTCGCTCTTTATAAAGTTTTCTTCTACAAGATTTTTTCTTATCCTATCAAGGAATTTCTCTTGATTTTTCTTAACAATATCTTCCCTAGAAGGCAATTGTTGCTCTTCAATCTTTGCACCGATATAACGCTCAATTTCCCTAATTCTTCTTATTTGGGTATTGTTGGTTACAAGGGTATAGGAGGTTCCAGTTTTGCCTGCTCTGCCTGTTCTGCCAATACGGTGGATGTAGTACTCAGTATCATTTGGAATGTCAAAATTGAAAACTCCGTCAATATCCTCAACGTCGATACCACGTGCCGCAACATCAGTTGCAACAAGAACATTTATTTTGCCAGCCTTAAAGCTGTTCATAACTCGTGAGCGTGACATTTGCTTCATATCGCCATGGATACCCTCGCACCTAAAAGCATTTGCATTAAGGTACTCAACAATATCGTCAACCATTTTTTTGGTGTTTGAGAAAACAATGCAACGCTTTGTGCCACTCATTTGAATTAGAAGGTTTAACGCTGCAAGTTTGTCATTTTGCGCAACGGTGTAGTAGTATTGCGTGATGGAAGGGATAGTTTTCTGCCCCTTGTCAATAGCAATCATAGCAGGGTTCTTTTGGAACTCCTTTGTAATTTTCATAATTTCTGGTGGCATTGTTGCGGAGAATAGAAGGGTTTGGCGCTCCTCCGGAACTTCGCTTAGTATAGTTTGAATATCCTCATAAAAGCCCATATTTAGCATTTCGTCCGCTTCATCCAAAATAATCATCTTAAGGTTTGAAAGGACTAGTGTGCGCCTGCGCATATGGTCCATAATTCGACCCGGTGTGCCGATGACCAAATTTGCTGTGCGTAGTTGACGGATTTGCAAATCAATTGATTGCCCGCCGAAAACAGTTGCAAGCTTAATGTTCTTTGTATATTTGGAGTATTTTTTAATTTCATCGCTTATTTGCATTGCAAGCTCGCGAGTAGGGCACAAGATTAGCACTTGCGCATTTTTATCAAAATTATCCTTTAGTCTTTCAATTGCCGGGATACCGAAAGCAGCTGTCTTGCCTGTTCCTGTTCCACTTTTTCCAATAACGTCCCGCCCTTCTAGTATAAGGGGGATAGCACCCGACTGGATCTCGGTTGCTTTTTCATAATTCATATCAGATATTGCTCTTTGCATTTCTTCTGATAAATTTAGGGTATCAAATAAAATTCTGCTCATTTCGCTCTCTTTCTTTTATGCTACAAGCATAACAACGGGCAGCATAAATTGCTGCCCAACTTAACTATTATATATATTATACCACACTTTTGTAATAATTAAAATGCATCTTTTAAATAAAAATTTGTTTTATTGTCTATTATAATATAATTAAAACAGCCAATAAACAGGGTCTATTTAATATATAAAAGAATAATTCCTAAAATTACAAGTTGTAATATAGCAAAAATTGGAAGTTGGATTTTGAAACTATTTTTATTTGTTTTGTGTCTAAAAAGAATCATGGCAAGATAACCACCGCACCCACCAAAAAGCAG
>CAZMCJ010000187.1:0-1903 GCA_964564795.1 uncultured Eubacteriales bacterium
GAAAGGAGGTGAAATTGTGCAAGGGTATCCTGGCCCGTTCTGAAGAAATGAAGCAGAAACTGCTTTGTTGTGTGAGCAGTTAATATCCTCAAAAGTTCCAGTTGCCGACATAATTGACAAAGGACTTGTTAAAGGTATGGATTATGTTGGGGAGCTTTTTACAAATGGTCAAAAGTTTATACCAGAGGTTATTATGGCAGTTAGGGCACTTAACTCGGGATTGCAGGTGTTACGCCCCTTTATGAACGAAAATCATCTACAGTTTAAAAGCACAGCAGTTATTGGCACCGTAAAGGGTGATATTCACAACGTTGGCAAAAGTTTGGTTGCCATGATGATTAGGAGTGCGGGATTTCAAGTTGTGGATTTGGGAACAGATGTTTCTTCTGAGGAATTTGTGCGCGCTGTTCGAGAAAGTGGGGCAAATGTTGTTGCACTATCCGCAATGCTAACCACAGCAATGACAAATATGAAAGAGATTGTAAAGGCTCTACAAAGCGAAGACTTTGGCTACCCCCTTTTTATTATTGTTGGTGGTGCACCCGTTACCAAGCGCTATGCGCAGGAAATTGATGCTCATTTCGCAGACACAGCCATTCGCAGTAGGGATCAGGCTATTGAATTTGTCGCAAAACAAACAAAAAATTAAATTTATTTAGGAGGGCTATAAATGTCAATTTTAAAAGAGATTTCTGAACTAGTTATTGCCGGAAATGTGGCAGCAACAAAAACTAAGGTTGAGGGGGCAGTAAAGGAAGGACTTGATGCTGTTACAATTTTAAACGAAGGCTTGCTACCGGGGATTAACGAAATTGGCGAGCGTTTCGCAAGATGCGAAATCTTTGTTCCAAACGTTTTGCTTTCAGCACGTGCAATGAACACAGGTGTGGAGGTTATCCAACCCCTTCTAACTGCTGGTGGAGTTAAGGCAATGGGCACAGTTGTTGTTGCAACTGTTAAAGGCGACTTGCACGACATCGGAAAAAACCTTGTTGCCCTTATGATGAAGAGTGCAGGACTAGAGGTTATTGACCTTGGAGTTAACGTTAGTGCAGAGCAATTTATCGAAGCTATCAATAAATACAACCCTGACATCGTTGGTCTTTCCGCACTGTTAACAACAACAATGAACGAGCAAGCAAACGTTATTGCTAAATTAAAAGAAGCAGGTGTAAGAGATAAGGTTAAAGTTATGATAGGTGGTGCACCTGTTACTCAAGGCTGGGCCGATAAAATTGGTGCAGACGCTTTTACCGCAGATGCTGCCGAGGCTGCACGCTGGGCAAAGGCTTGCGTTCTAGCTAAATAGTATACAAAATAATACAAAATTTGGAGGATTGTTATGTTGGGCAGGATTAAATACGACGTTATGAGCAAAAAAGAGCTTGACTTCTTTAAATCAAGAATGGAAGAACTTTTGATGATTAGGGGTGTGCATCTGGACCACGATGAAATGCTAAAAGATTTGGCAGACGCAGGTTGCATAGTTAATTTTGAAACAAAGGATGTTAAATTCCCAAAGGCTGTTATAGATAAGGCTGTTGCCTCTATCCCCAGTGAGTTTACACTTTACTCCCCTTCTGGTAAACACGACCTTAAATTCCCACATCCAGAGGGTAAGTTCTACACAAGAACAAACACAGGCGCACCAAATTACAGAAACATTAAAAACGAAACTCACTTCACAAAGCTATCTGAGGTTGAAGAGTGGTACCATATTGCAAACCAGCTGGAAAACATAAATTACTTCACCCTTCCATCAACTTCCGGAGAGGAAGTTCCCGGTGATGCTGTTGATGTTTATACTTTGGAGAGAGCGCTTAACCTTGCAGAAAAGCATATTTGGATTCAACCATACGAAGCCCAAAACGTTAAATACCTAATTGATATGGCGGCAGCCGCA
>CAZMCJ010000188.1:0-1883 GCA_964564795.1 uncultured Eubacteriales bacterium
TTGCCCTTTTTGAATTTATAATTTCCTCCAGCATTTTTTCCTTAATGTTGCCTAGACTTATCACGCCGTCATTATCAAGGCAACACGGTACAACTGTGCCATCAACCAGCACCCCTATATGATCACGAAGCCCATAGCAAAAACCCCGCTCCCCCTCATTCAACCCCTCCTTAGGCCAATTGAATTTGTTGTCAAACTGCAAAAAGAACTTATCCGCAAGCTTAATATCGGAATTCCGCTCCGTTTCGTTAACACTTGAAAGATTGGCACCCGTTTCACACTCTATAATCTCCATTATCCGCTTATTCATTTGGTTTTCACCCTTTACATTCCACAGTCTAAGCGCACAAATTGTGCCACTTGCCGCCGCCACCTTGCAGAAATCCGTTATATTTTTTATGTATGTATCAAATGGTATATCAATCTCGTTTGCCTCGAAGGAGTGAAGCGAGAAGGAAATTTTGTTAACCCCACCCGCCTCTAAAATGTCAATACCCACTTTTTTTATAAGTGTTCCGTTGGTGGTTATGTTGCACAGCAAGTCATTCTCTTTAAGCACCTCAATAATATTTTTTAACTTTGGGTGCAAAAGAGGCTCCCCCATCAAATGAAGGTTAATGTACTTAGTATGCGTCTTGCATTTTTTTACAATTTTTTCAAAGTCCGCAAGCGTCATCATCCCTTTTTCCCTGCTTGTTTTTGGGCAAAATGAACACTCCAAATTGCACACATTTGTAATTTCTATATAAATTTTTTTAAACTGTTTCATTTTTTCACCCCTTACACAATATTTTACATTAAATTCATAAATTAAACAACAAAAACTCATTGCAAATTTCTTTAATATGTGATAAAATATAATTGTTAAAAAATAAACAATTGGAGGATTACTATTATGGCAAGAATAATTATATCACCAAACAAATACGTTCAAGGAGCTGGAGAGCTTGCAAATATCGGCAAATATACTGCACCTCTTGGCAAAAAGGCTTTTGTGCTAATTAGCAAGAGTGGTCTTTCCAGAGTAGAAAAAACCCTTACAGATAGTTTTATAGCTGCAGGCAGCGAAGTTTGCTTTGAGGTTTTTAATGGCGAATGTTCAAAGAACGAAATTAACAGAATTATCAAAAAATTTGAAGAATTTAAAGGCGATATTGTTATAGGTGTTGGCGGTGGCAAAATCCACGATAGTGCAAAAGCTGTTGCCTACTACACAAAAACTCCTGTTGCAATCGTGCCAACAATCGCATCAACTGATGCACCTTGCTCCGCTCTTTCCGTTATCTATACTGATGATGGTGTTTTTGAGGAGTACCTTTTCCTTCCTTCAAACCCAAACCTTGTTGTTGTTGATACAGACATCGTTGCTAAAGCGCCTGCACGTCTTTTGGTTGCCGGAATGGGCGATGCTCTTGCAACATATTTTGAGGCTAAGGCGGCAGCTTCCTCCAACACTAACAACTGTGCCGGTGGCAAAATCACCCTCGCTGCTGCTGCTCTATCCCGTCTTTGCTACGAAACCCTTATAGCTGAAGGGCTTAAGGCTAAGCTTGCTGTTGATCGTGGAGTATGCACAAAAGCGGTTCAGGATATAATCGAGGCGAACACACTGCTTAGCGGTCTTGGCTTTGAGAGTGGCGGTCTTGGTGCTGCCCACGCAATCCATAATGGTCTTACTGTTATTGAAGAGTGCCACCACCTTTACCATGGTGAAAAAGTTGCATTTGGCACACTTTCCCAACTTGTTTTGGAGAATGCTCCAATAGAAGAAATAGAGGAGGTTATCTCCTTCTGCCAAAGCGTTGGGTTGCCAACAACCCTTGCCGACCTAGGCATTACAAAAATTGATGAAAGTGCAATTATGGAGGTTGCAAAGCTTGCAT
>CAZMCJ010000189.1:0-1867 GCA_964564795.1 uncultured Eubacteriales bacterium
CCGCATTTCCGGGATCCAGATCCTCATATACTGTTGAGAGATTGGCAGAAGGCATGTACCCTGATTTGTTCAAATAAGACTGTTCAAATAAGAAGGTTGAGTGAAAAATTAAATTCCACATGTAAAGTTAAATTCGATACTGAAGAGTAAAGTCCGGTTTTTAGGGGTTGACGGATGAGGTCAACCCTTTTAAAGTAGAATTTAAGTGAGATGAGTGATCAATCTCAGAGAAAAAAGCATGCTAAAATAACAACTGGGCTTTAGAGGGTATGACTAAATTCCACTTGTTTGGTGTGGTTTATAGGATAACAAATGATGCCTTACATCTGCAGATTTTTCAATTCTCACAAATTACTTTTCAAGTAATTCTGGCGTTAGTATTACGCTATCCGGAGCGATTTCTAACACATGGCAGAAATCGAAAAGTTGCTTTGGCAGCATTAAGCGAGCTAACGCCAGGGGCGTAAGCCCACCAAGGCTTTCTCTTGGGGATGAGTTTATATGGCTCATCATAAGACTAATCTCTTTCTGCGTCATATTGTCAAATGACGTTCCCTTAGGACATATTTTTCGAATGTACACATGATTTTTTTCACAATGCGGTTTCTGCCAAGAACACATTGGATCGCAGTAATAAATGCTGGTACGAATAAAATTATCCGAGCTGCATTCAAGCTTTTGAGCATGTCGAAATTCCCCACCTCTATCAGTCAAAATCAAAGGAAAAGTTTGAGCAAATACCATAGAGGTCATTGCCTCTTCCAAATCATTGAATAAAGCTTCGACGTATTTAGATTCTTTTGATTCCAACAAAAATGCCAACATCAATGAGCATTGCTGAAAGTGAAGAGTCAAGAGTATTTTCCGGCTACCCTCGCAACCAAGCACGGTATCCATTTCAACAACTCCTGTATCGGGATACTCTTTTAGGAAAGCCTGAAAATCCTTGTAGGTTCTACCCTCAAAGTCTCCTGTATCATCAATATCTTTGCCGGCGTCACCGGTCTTGCGCACTTTGTACTTCACCTTTTTGGGGAGGTCGATATTTTTGACAGAAAAGGCGCCGGAATCAATGTAATTGTAGATTGTCTTTTCACATAGCTTTATTTCGGGATGATTCTGCAAAATCATATAGGGCGAATGCCCACGAAGAACAAGAGGAGTAATCAACTCATCTAAAAGTATGCAATCATCCTCTGAAATATTGATGCCGGTCCGAGATTCCACAAGCAGCGTTTTGTATTGCCTATGGGCAGTTGCCGCTCTGTAATATGACTTATCAAGTCTGCAAGCGCTTTTTCTGTTACAACCATTGCAGGTGAATGGAGCTTTATCCAGCTTGGGGCATAGATAACTTTTCCTTTCAAAATCCGAGCAATGTGAGTTGCATAAATTGCAAAACCTGCAGGCTCTTTTGCATTTAGGAGCGTAAAGGTCACAGATGTTTTTCTTTGTGCAATCTTTAGCTTTAGAGCACTTATTGTTGGACTCCATGAAAGTGTTGTGCGGTTGCGAAATCCGGTGTTTTTTTATTTCCTTGGAGATGGTGGAGGGGTCTTTGCACAGCTGATCAGCAATCTTTCTGAGGGACATTCTTTTGTCTAGCCCTTTTTCAATTGCAATGCGGCAGTCCAAAGTCAAATGTTTTTGTGTGGTCATAGTTTCCTTTGACATAATTACCTCTTTTCTACTGCAGATACAAGGCTTATATGACAATACACTAATTCAAAAACAATTGTAAGACTAAAATCAACGCAAATATGGAATTTAATTTTTCACTTAAAGACAAAAGCAAAAGTTCCCTAATTGTGTTTGCAAATAGGGAACTTTGTGATACAATAAACAAGCAAAAGTTCCCTAAGGGGTG
>CAZMCJ010000190.1:0-243 GCA_964564795.1 uncultured Eubacteriales bacterium
TTGCCCTTCGCCTTATCGGTGGAGATGATACACACATATTCCCTGATTCACGATGATTTGCCGGCGATGGATAACGATGATATGCGCAGAGGAAAGCCAAGCAACCACAAAATGTTTGACGAGGCAACGGCAATTTTAGCGGGGGATGCACTTCTTAATTTTGCATTTGAGAATATACTTAATAAGGCTAGAAACATTAATGTTCCAGCCGAAATAACCTTGCGTGCAATGGCAGAGATTGCA
>CAZMCJ010000190.1:253-1865 GCA_964564795.1 uncultured Eubacteriales bacterium
GATAGGTGGGCAAGTGATGGATTTGCTAGGAGAGGGCAAGAGCCTTTCCATTGCAGAGCTTGAGTACTTGCAAAACAACAAAACCGGCGCCCTTTTTACTTGTGCTTGTGCTGTTGGTGCAATTGTTGGTGGGGGTAGCGAGGAGCAAATAGCTGCGGCAAAACGCTTTGCGGGTAAACTGGGACTTGCATTCCAAATTAAGGATGATATGCTGGATGTGGTTGGGGATAGTGCTGTTTTGGGCAAACCAATCGGCAGCGATAAGGTAAACGAAAAGTCCACATTCCTTAGCCATTTAACCCTAGATGAGGCAGATGAAATGGTTAAAAAGCTTACAGATGGGGCTATAGATGAGCTAGAAGCATTTGATAATAACGATTTTATGAAATACCTATCAAAAATGCTTGTTTCAAGGGAAAAATAACTGGGTAAGGAGAGGTGTAAGTGGAATTTTTGGAAGGTTTTTTTGCTAATCCTGTTATAATTACAGCATTTTTTGGATGGTTTGTTGCCCAGTTCTTGAAGATTCTCCTGGATATGCTTAAAACAGGGCGTTTTGATTTAAAGAGATTTTTAAGCGGCGCGGGGGGAATGCCCTCCTCACATACGTCACTTGTTATTTCAACAGTAATAGTTATTTATTATAGACATGGTGTTAATTCTACCGATTTTGCCCTTTCCTTTATTTTGGCGTGTATTGTAATTTATGATGCACTTGGGGTTAGGCATGCGGCGGGGGAGCAGGCAAAGGTACTTAATGTTTTAATTGATGATTGGGACTGGGAGCACCCTGATATTATTGGTATACATTTAAAGGAGCTACTGGGTCACACACCGCTAGAGGTGGCAACAGGAGCAGTTTTAGGGGTTGTTATTGGGCTTTTTATGACTAATATATTGTTTTAGAAAACACACCCCACAAAATTTTTAAGAAGGGTTGGGGGGTGTTTTTTTGCGTGTTGTTTTAGTTGCAATAAATTCAAGCTTTGTGCAAAGCAATTTGGCGGTGAGATATATTGAAAAAATGCTTGCACAAAGGGGTGTGGAGTGCAAAATCCTTGAGCTTACAATAAACGATAGGCACTATAATATGCTGGAAAAGCTATACTCCCAAAAAGGAGAAATCTACTGCTTTTCCACATATATTTGGAATGTTACAATGGTGCTTGACTTGGCAAGGGACCTAAAAAAAGTAAATACAAACATAAAGATTGCACTAGGTGGTCCAGAGGCAACGTTTAGGGCAGATGAGCTTGCAAGCTTAGATTATATTGATTTTGTGATGCGTGGTGAGGGTGAGGAGCAGATTTATAAAACACTTTTTGAGGGATATAAATCAGACGAAATTAGCATAGTTGATGATTTAGATAAAATCCCATTCCCGTATGATGAGGGGAACAATTACGAAAGAATTACTTACTATGAAAGCACTAGGGGCTGTCCATACAACTGCTCGTATTGCCTTTCTTCCACCATTAAAGGGGTGCGCAGCCTTAGCGTAGAGCGAGTTAAAAGGGATATTACCGCTATGGTTAACGGTGGGGCGAAGCTAATAAAATTTGTTGATAGAACTTTTAATTACGATAAAAAACGTGCACTTGAAATATGGAAA
>CAZMCJ010000191.1:0-1855 GCA_964564795.1 uncultured Eubacteriales bacterium
CGGCAGCGGCGGATACAGCGGCGGTTGGTAGCGTTGTTATCCCCGGTATGATTAGCAAGGGCTATGGCAGAGATATGGCGTGCTCTGTTATGGCTGCAGCTGGCGCAATTGGTATTGTAATACCCCCAAGTATTCCAATGATTTTGCTTGGTGCAACTGCAAATATTTCAATAGGACGCTTGTTTATGGGTGGCGTTATCCCCGGTATTTTAATTGGTATTGCAATAATGATAACAAACTATATATATGCAATAAAAAGAAAATTGCCAACAGAAAAACGAGCAAGCCTTAAGGAAATTCTTGTTGCCTTTGTTGAAGCGTTTTGGGCGCTATTCACCGTTGTTGTAATCATCGGCGGTATTATGAGCGGTATCTTCTCCGCTACTGAGTCGGCGGCGATAACCGTTGTTTATGCGCTATTTGTTGGTTTCTTTGTTTATAAAGAGCTTGACTACAAAAAACTGCCATCGATTATTATAGAGGCTACAATCACAACGGGTGTTGTTGTTCTTTGCATCTCCACCGCAACAAGCTTTGCGTGGATTATGACAAACGAGCAAATACCTGTAATCATCACAAAAGTGATGCTTTCACTATCAGATAACCCGGTTATAATACTACTGCTTATCAACCTTTTGATGATTTTTCTTGGCACATTCCTAGATATCACCCCGGTTATAATTGTAACAGTTCCAATTGTTATGCCGATAATCAATCAATTTGGAATAGACCCAGTACACTTTGGAGTTATGACAATTGTTAATATGGCGCTTGGGCAAATGTCGCCACCAACGGGTGCGTCACTCTTTGTTTCTGTACGGTTGGCAGGTGTTTCTATCTCAAAGATATTTCGTGTTTTCTGCCACTATATGTTGGCAATGCTTGCAGTTCTGATACTTATAACGTTTATACCACAGCTTGTAACATTTTTGCCAAACCTTATAATGGGTGTGCAAGGATAGAGGGAGAGTAATATGGAATTTTTTACAGCAGGTCTTATGGCACTTACATGGCAACAAGGATTTATGTTCTGCGTTGGAGCTCTTTTAATATATCTTGCAATTGTAAAGGGATTGGAGCCTGCGCTCCTTCTACCTATGGGGTTTGGTGCAATACTGGTAAACATTCCATTTTCCGGAGTTATTGACCAAAATATAGCGGGAATTGGAAATGTACACGGCATAATAGATTGGCTTTTTGAGGTGGGAATATCCTCCTCTGAGGCATTACCACTAATACTATTTATCGGCATTGGCGCAATGATTGACTTCGGTCCGCTACTTTCCAACCCAAAACTTTTGATGTTTGGTGCGGCGGCACAAGTTGGTATTTTTGTAACCATCATCTTTGCAGCATTTTTGGGGTTTGATTTAAAGGATAGCGCATCAATCGGTATAATTGGTGCGGCAGACGGTCCCACATCTATACTCGTTTCACAAATTTTGGGCAGTAAGTATATTGGTGCAATAGCGGTGGCGGCTTATTCTTATATGGCACTTGTTCCAATAATTCAGCCAATTGCAATAAAAATGGTAACAACTAAGGAAGAACGTGCAATAAGAATGGAGTATAAGCCACAAAGTGTGACTAAACTTACACGTATTGCATTCCCTATTATTGTTTCTTTAATTGCAGGATTTGTGGCACCTGCGTCTGTTAGCTTGGTTGGATTTTTAATGTTTGGCAATTTAATTCGCGAGTGCGGAGTTTTAGAGAGCCTGTCTGGCACTGCTCAAAAGGAGCTTGCAAACTTAATTACTCTATTCCTTGGCATCACGATTTCTGCCAGCATGAAGGCGGAATACTTTGTTAATGTGCAAACACTGATGATTATGGCACTTGGACTGTGCGCATT
>CAZMCJ010000192.1:0-1848 GCA_964564795.1 uncultured Eubacteriales bacterium
TAGGCAAAGTTAACTTTAAGGCAAACAGTCAAACAACCCGTTTGGGCGAGGTGCTAAGTAAAATTGATGCACTGGAAGAATGTTTGAGTTTAATTAAGAAAAATTTAGGGGAAACTAGTAGTTATATCTGCCACCTTGAAAAGGCAAAAGCATTTAGAGATAACATTGCAACAATGCTTTTAAAAACAAGAGTTATTGCGGATGAACTGGAAAATATTATGGGTGAGAGCTATTACCCAATACCCAATTATGCAGAGCTGCTTTTTAGCATTTAACAAAAAGTAAAAGCATATAAATGTGTTATACAAACCTAAAGGAGGGCGAAGATTTGTCTAAAGCCGCAAAGTCATCATTTGTGCATGGTGCTTTAATACTCGTTATTGCAAATATGATAGTTAAAGCAATTGGTGCAATTTACTCAATACCACTTTATAACTTAATTGGTGATGCTGGTAACGGCTATTACGGTGTTGCAAACGAGCTATATGGGCTTTTATTTGTCCTTTCAACAGCGGGGCTTCCCATTGCCATATCAAAAATGGTTAGCGAAAGCTACGCTCTTGGAAAATATAGTGAGGTCAAACGGATATTTCGTGTTGCATTTATAACCTTTACCATTGTTGGTATTATGGGTTCTCTGGTTATGATTTTGGGCTCAAAGCAATTTGCAATAAGCTTTAATAACGATTTATCCTATGCTGCAATTGTGGCAATTGCACCGGCAGTATTTTTTGTTTCCATCATTTCCTCATTCAGGGGGTATTTTCAAGGTCTGGGGAATATGGTTCCAACGGGAATTTCCCAAGTTATTGAGGCGCTGTGCAAGCTATTTATTGGTTTGTTCCTATCATCGGCACTTATAAAGGCATCACAACCAATGTATATCGTATCTGCCGGTGCCATTTCCGGTGTAACAATTGGCACAATGCTTAGTGCTGTTGCGCTGATTTTTATGTATATGGCAAGCTCCCAACGCAAGGAAAATGCACGATTAGAGGACAGACCGGGAGTTAGGATTAGAACACGCAAGGAGATTTTTATTACCCTTGTTAAGTTCGCGGTTCCAATCACAATTGGCGCATCTGTTATGAGCCTTACAAACACAATGGATTTGTTTGTTGTTATGAACAGGCTTGGTGATATTGGTTTCAATCAAGAACAAGCAAACGTAATCTTTGGTAATTACACAATGGCAAGGAAGATTTTCAACTTACCGGCATCACTAATTTTTACACTTGGCATAAGCGTTATGCCTGTCCTATCTGCTGCCTATGCAACAAAGGACCACAGAACAACAAAACATACCATAGAGTCGGCGCTTCGTATTTGCTCCATTTTTGCAATACCGGCAGGTGTTGGTTTGCTTTCCCTTTCTTACCCGGTATTAAACTTGCTATTTTATGCACAACCAAATTCCGTTGCAAGTGCAGCGCCACTTTTGGCTCGTCTTTCCTTTGCCACAACCTTTGTGTGCCTGGTATCATTAACAAATGCAATGCTTCAAGCAGTTGGCAGGGTTAATATTCCTGTTTTTACAATGATAATTGGCGGCATAGTAAAACTTGTTACAAACTATGTTCTTATTGGTATCCCATCAATCGGTATCTTGGGCGCACCAATCGGCTCATCCCTTTGCTATATAGTTATTGCTGTTTTAAACATCTTCTATATAGTTAAAGAGGTTGGGATTATGCCAGATTTTATTTCAATATTTGTAAAGCCACTCGTGGCGGCTACCGCAATGGGATTTTGCGCAGTATGGAGCTATGACTTGGTAACACCTATAGTTGGTGCAAAGCTGGCAACCATTGTTGCAATGGGAGTTGCGCTTATTGTTTATTTCTCAAT
>CAZMCJ010000193.1:0-255 GCA_964564795.1 uncultured Eubacteriales bacterium
GATATTAATGAATCGGTTGCTCCTGTTTTAAAAACAGAACCAGCAAACACATATTATTTAGTGAAAGCACTTACAGGGGCTATCGAATCGATCAAAGAAGGAGCAGGAGCCAATCCAATTTGGGATATGATAAAAAATAGTATGCGTTGCCCTAATATTGACGAAGGCATTTCAAAACGACTTGTGAATAGTGATGAAACAATGTTGTATTACCTTACCCTTGTACAGGATTGTCAAATTGTAAAACTTAAAAAA
>CAZMCJ010000193.1:265-1845 GCA_964564795.1 uncultured Eubacteriales bacterium
GCGGTGAAACAGACGAGAACGGGCTCTTTCCACGCAAAGAAGTCATTGACCTTGTCTTCTGGAAAGCTTTTAACAAAGCCAGAACGAATGGAAACACTGTAGCTATGACAGCATTGATCAATAAAAAATTTAAGTTGAAAAATGCAGATGAAAATTATACAGCATGGCTGACAAAGCTTCGTAAGCAACCCGAAAAACCTCGTGTAGCATGGAATAATCAATGGTTACCACCCAATTGGGGTTGGGAGTCTGAAAAATCAGCTTTTCGTTTCTATCTGGGACATTTCGACTTATTTGGTAAACGTCAGTGGCTCGACACGCTTATTATGCCTAAAATTGCTGAAGGTAAAAGTTACCATATCGACCAAAATGGTTGGGGAATGGATATCCTTCATGTAGGAAAAACTGCTGGTTGTGGCGGCGTTACACTCTATGTGAATGGTGTCGCTTATCCTGTACGTAATGAAACCGGGAAAGGAAATCCTGCTTTTACTTGCCGGTTAGTTGATGAAACATTGGATAAAGTCACGCTTGAATTTATAGCGAAAGGTGTTGGACCGGAAAACACACCTTACACAGTAAGAATGCAACCATCGGTTAATTCTGGGCAAGTATATTCTTCCATTGAAGTTACGGTTGAAGGTGGCGCAGCCAATGATAAAATTGAATTAGGCATTGGAATGGTGTGCTTGCCGGAGGAAACATTTTATTCCGATAAAACGTCAGGAGTAATGGGTTCATGGGGATTTCAGGATCCGGAAATCGGCTGGATTGGTATGGGAATTATGTTCCCACCAAAAGCATTCATTCGTTTCGATAACCTAAAAGAAGAACACCAAGTTGTTATAAATTGTAAATCGGGAATTCCTGTGACTTATCATATTCAGGGTGACTGGTTGCGCGGACATCAATTTCCATGCTACCCTTCAGCACAAGATTGGTTTGACACATTAAAAAAACTTGCTAAAAAATTAAATAACACACTATGAGATTAACTTTCACTTCCACTTTTATATTTTTGCTGATACCTGTATTTTTATATGGCCAAAATAATGCTCAATACAGGGAGTATTCAAGTGACTATGTAACTTATCCTTATTCAGATCCCAATCCGGTACCAATGTTTGGGAAAAATTATCCTTACTTTAAATACGATGGTTTTACCACAAAATCTGAAAAGAAGGAATGGAAGATTGTTGAACTTGAAAATGATTTTTTAAGAATTAAAATCTTTCCTGAAATTGGAGGTAAAATTTGGTCAGTCATTGATAAGATTTCAGGTAAAGAGATGTTTTATGGAAATGAAGTGGTTAAGTTTAGGGATGTAGCTTTAAGAGGACCTTGGACAAGTGGAGGTTTTGAATATAATTTTGGAGTGATCGGGCACTCTCCAACCTGTTCTTTTCCTGTAGATTATTTAACCCGCATTAATGCTGACGGAAGCAGTAGTTGCATAATCAGCACATTAGACCTTCTGACACGTACTTATTGGAGTGTGGAAATCAATCTTCCTAAGGATAAAGGATGGTTTACTACCCGTTCGTTTTGGCATAACAGAACAGGTTCATCAAAAAGGAAAA
>CAZMCJ010000194.1:0-1821 GCA_964564795.1 uncultured Eubacteriales bacterium
CAGTTGAGCTTGTTATGAGCCTTGAGGATGAGTTTGGAGTTTCAATTGAAGTTAACGAGGGAATGAAAACAGTTGCAGATGTTGTTGCACTAATCGACAGCGCAGAGTAATAAAGGGGTTAATATGAAAACAGAAATTTGTAAGATGCTTTCAATTGAATATCCTGTTTTTCAAGGTGGAATGGCTTGGGTTGCTGATGCTTCCCTTGCTGCTGCTGTTTCTAATGCAGGAGGACTTGGCATTGTTGCGGCGGCAAACGCACCTGTTAATGTGGTTAGAGAGCAAATAAAAAAGGTTAAGGAACTAACAGACAAACCTTTTGGTGTTAACATTATGCTAATGAGCCCATATGCAGATGATGTTGCGCAGCTTGTTATAGACGAAAGCGTTAAGGTTGTTACAACCGGTGCAGGGCTACCCACAAAATATATGAAAAAATGGGTAGAAGCTGGCATAAAGGTTATCCCGGTTGTGCCATCAATTGCAATTGCCAAAATGGTAGAGCGCGCGGGCGCTTCGGCAGTTATTGCAGAGGGTACTGAAAGTGGAGGACACATTGGGGAAATTACAACAATGGTACTTGTACCACAAATTTGTGATAATGTTTCTATCCCTGTTATTGCAGCTGGGGGAATTGCAGACGGTAGACAAATGGCTGCGGCATTTATGCTTGGCGCAGTTGGTGTTCAGCTGGGAACAAAGTTTTTGGTGGCAAAAGAATGTACAATCCACCAAAATTATAAAGACGCAATTATAAAATCAAAGGAAATTGACACAATCGCAACAGGAAAAAGACTCGGTCATCCTGTGCGATCCTTGAAAAACACATTTAGTCGTGAGTTTTTTGCAAAGGAATATGATAGCACAATCACCAACGAGAAGTTAGAAAAAATGGGCGAAGGTGCATTAAGACTAGCAGCAGTTGAGGGTGATAAGGTTAAAGGGTGTTTTATGGCTGGTCAAGTTTGTGCAATGGTTAAAAAGGAAGAAACAGCAAAAGAAATCATAGAAAATTTGGTTTCAGAGGCGGAAGAGCTGCTAGGAGGCACAAAATGGGAAAAATAGCATTTGTTTTTGCAGGGCAAGGCAGCCAATACAGTGGACTGGGCAAGGAACTTTACGAAAAAAGTAAGTGTGCAAAAGAAATATTTGATATGGCAGATAGCATAAGACCTGGAACATCTGAGCAATGCTTTAATGGAACCAAAGAGGAACTTACTCAAACAATTAACACTCAACCATGTATTTTTTGCGTGGACCTTGCAGCGGCATATGCACTTAAGGAGCAAGGTGTTACACCCTATTGTGTGGCAGGTTTTTCACTTGGGGAAATTCCTGCACTCGCCTTTAGCGGAATGATTGAAGAAGCGGACGCATTTAAGCTTGTTATTAAACGGTCAGAATTTATGAATGAGTGTGCGAAAGAAAATGATGGTGCAATGCTTGCAATTTTAGGGGTAACAAGTGTTGTGGTTCGGGAAATTTGCAAAAGGGCAGAGGGATACCCGGTTAACTTCAACAGCGAGATGCAAACAGTTGTGGCATGCAAGCAAGAAAATGTGCAAAGAGTGATTGACGAGGCGAAAATTAACGGAGCAAAGGCGATGAAGCTTGCTGTAAGTGGTGGCTTCCATTCGCCATTTATGGATAAAGCAAGCAAAAAAATGGAAAACGAGCTAGAAAACATAGTGGCAAATAAACCTGCCGTTTCAATATACGCAAACGTAACAGGGGAGAAATATGGAGATAAAACCCTTGTTTATAGGCAAATAAACGAGCCTGTTATGTGGCAAAAAACAATAGAAAATATGATTAGTGACG
>CAZMCJ010000195.1:0-1815 GCA_964564795.1 uncultured Eubacteriales bacterium
TTAACAGGAGCCTTAACTATGGCAGCGATGGGTACAACGCGGTGCTTAATAAGATGGTGAAAAAATGAGTTATTATGGCTACTTTGCAGATTATTATGACAGGCTAAATGCGGAGCATAACTATGAAGGCGTGTGTCAATACTACGAAAAAATATTCGAAAAATATAAGATTGCACCTGAGATTGTGTGTGATTTGGGGTGTGGCAGTGGCGGTGTGACAATCCCAATGGCAAAGCTGGGGTATGATATGATAGGCATTGACCTGTCGGAGGACATGCTTAGCATTGCCGCTGAAAAAAGCAAGGCGCAGGGGGTAAATCCACTATATCTGAACCAGGATATGTGCGATTTTGAGCTTTATGGCACCGTTGATGCATTTATTTGCGCCCTGGACGGTATTAACTACATCACTAACAAAAGGGACTTAAAACGCTGTTTTAAGCTTGCCAATCTGTATCTTAACCCAAATGGGATTTTTATCTTTGATATTAACACAAAGTTTAAGTTCGAAAACACCTTTGCAAACAACACCTTCGTATATGATATGGAGGACGTTTTTTGCGTTTGGCAAAATAATTATGATAAACGAAGCGCTCTTTGTGAGTTCCAAATCACCATTTTTGGGGGCGATGGGGAACTTAAAAGGCGCTATGATGAAACCCACATTGAGCGGTGCTACACCGTAGATGAGCTTGTTTCGGCAGTGGAGGGTGCTAATTTTAAGGTGGAGGGCATCTTTGATGACCAAAGCTTTAAAAAGGAAAAAGAAAATTCGCAGCGGCTTTATTTTGTCGTGCGGAAAAAATAAACGGAGGAAATATGGAAAGTTATATTGTAACAGCTCTTACGGAAGATTTATCTATAAGGGCATATTGTGTTGATACAACGAAAATTGTGCAGCGAGCACACGATATCCACAAAACAACCCCACTTTGCGCGGCGGCACTGGGCAGAACCCTGACCGCAACATCTATGATGGGGTTTATGCTTAAAAATGAACAAGATAACGTTACTGTTAAAATTGATGGTGACGGCGAAATTGGAACCATGATTTGCGTGTCTGATTATAGAGGCAATGTGCGTGGCTACATCGCAAACCCAAATGTTAGCTATGAGCTAAACGCAAAGGGCAAGCTTGATGTTGCACGTGGCGTTGGAAATGGCGAAATGACGGTCATAAAGGATGTTGGGATGAAACAACCCTATGCGAGCAAAATCCCCCTTGTAAGTGGCGAAATTGCGGAGGATATCACAAGCTATTTTGCACTTTCGGAGCAGGTGCCTACAGTTTGCGCCCTAGGTGTGTTGGTTGACGTGGATTTGACCATAAAAGCGGCGGGCGGATACATCATTCAGCTTTTGCCATTTACCCCTGATGAGGTTATTGATAAGCTTGAAAAGGATATTAGTGAGTCAAAGAGCGTAACCCAGCTTTTGAGCGAGGGAAAAAGTTGCGAAGAGATTTTGCAAGAGGTTCTAAAATCCTTCCCGCTAGAATATGTAGATAAAAGAGAAATAACCTATCAATGCAAATGCACAAAAGACAGGGTAGAGCGAGCTATTATAAGTCTTGGGGCGAAAGAGATTAATGATATAATAAATGAGCAAGGAAAATGCGAAATTGGCTGTCAATTTTGCGACCATGTATATATACTAAGCAAAGAGGAGTTATTGGAGCTTTCAAAACGGGCTACAAGGTAGGAATAATTTAATTATAAAAAAATATGGAAAAAGGGTTGACAATGCTATCAGGATATAGTATACTAATCTTCGTTGCAGCGGTTGCAGTAACACGGAGGATTAGCTCAGCTGGGA
>CAZMCJ010000196.1:0-1809 GCA_964564795.1 uncultured Eubacteriales bacterium
AAGCTATAATAATGTCAGGAATTGTTTATGTTAATAACCAAAAGGCTGAAAAAGCGGGCAATCTCTATGATGAGGAGCTTACCGTTGAAATTCGTGGCAATAAGCTTAAATATGTTAGCCGTGGTGGGTTAAAGCTGGAAAAGGCAATTGAGCAGTATAAAATAGAGCTTAAAGATAAAATTGCAATGGATATTGGCGCATCCACAGGTGGTTTTACCCATTGTATGTTGTTAAATGGATGCAAACGTGTTTTTTCTGTCGATGTTGGGTATGGACAGCTGGATTATATCCTAAGAAATGATGATAGAGTAACAAATATGGAGCGCACAAATATTAGAGGTGTGACAGTTGCACAAATTGGGACAACTATTGATTTTGCATCAATAGACGTTTCATTTATTTCCCTTCGTTTGGTTTTGCCAGTTGCATATTCACTTTTAAATAACGGTGGAGAGGTTATTGCCCTTATAAAGCCACAGTTTGAGGCAGGGCGTGAAAAGGTTGGTAAAAACGGGGTGGTACGAGATAAAGATGTGCATATTGAAGTGGTGGAAAACACCATAAGCTTTGCAAAAAGCATTGGTTTTGCGGTGCATGGGCTAACATTTTCGCCAATAAAAGGACCAAAAGGCAATATAGAATATTTGGTATATTTAAAAAAAGAGAGCAACGCAGTGGCAGAGTGTGCCTTTGATATAGAAGAGGTAGTTGAAAAATCACATATGGACTTAAAGGGGATTGAATAGGTGAAAAACATCGCAATTGTACCAAATACCCAGAAGAAGGCATGGGAAATAAACACAAGGAAAATTATTAATATATTAACTGCCTTTGATGTTAATATTTTATTAAGTAAAGAATTTACTGAGTTTTTTACAGATGATGGTGTTATATTTATGCCAGAGGAAGATATTAAAAAATGTGCTGATATGCTCTTTTCATTAGGCGGAGATGGCACACTAATGCGTGCGGCTAAGTATGCGGCACAGTGTGAAATACCTATCTTAGGTATAAATATGGGTCATTTGGGATATTTAGTTGAACTTGAGCTTTTTGAGTGCCAAGAATACCTGCCACTCATTTTTGATGGTAAATACGAAAGAGATGCAAGAATGATGCTTGAGGTAGAGCTGGAGCGAGGTGGCAATATAATTGCAAGCACCAGCGTTTTAAACGATTCATTTATTGCAAAGGGAAGCTGTGCTAAAATGATACCCCTTGAAATAATGATAAACTCTCAAACAATGAATAAATATGTGGGGGATGGTGTTATAATTGCAACGCCAACCGGCTCCACTGCATACTCGTTATCAGCTGGCGGCCCGGTTTTGGAGCCGGGATGCGAGAATATTTTGGTAACCCCAATTTCTCCTCATACAATAGCCTCCAGACCTATTGTAATGTCTTGCAAAAACTGTATTGAGGTTAAGGTGTTGGATATTACAAACAAGGATGCAAACCTTATTTGTGATGGTGAACTCTTTGCATCACTTAGAACAGGGGATATTATTAGGATTATAAAGGCTAAAAATCCACTTGTTTTAATAAGGGCAAAAAATCGTGGCTTCTACCAAATTCTAAGAGATAAATTAAGCGAAAGAGGTATATAGATGAAGTTTTTAAGACATTTAAAAATTATCGAGCTGGTTGAAAAAAACGATATTGAAACACAAGACGAACTAAGTGAAAAGTTAAAGAAGTGCGGATTCGATGTCACTCAAGCAACCGTATCACGTGATATTAAGGAACTTCGCTTAATAAAGGTGCTAACAGCTGATGGAAAGTATCGATATGCGCCATCAAGCAAGG
>CAZMCJ010000197.1:0-1539 GCA_964564795.1 uncultured Eubacteriales bacterium
AGAGGTAAGGGAGGAAATATGCATTAGAATGCCGCTTGCTCTAGTCATAGGTATTTCTCCTTTTGTGGGTATTTTTTATTATTGTACTCCAAAATTCAAAATTGTTCAATAAAAGTTTGAAAGTGGAGGGTGGAGTTGCTTGAGCGTGAGAAATGTAGCCCCACACAACAACATAATATGCTTTGAGGGAATATTTGAGCTTTCCTGCCCCCCATACTCAACCAAAAAAGGAGCGGTTTCCCGCTCCAAACTATTTTGCAAAAACGTGCTTGCCAATTGTTTTAATTGTTGGTCTTGAAAAAATCCACTTACTGGTTGCCGTTGCTGGGTTGTAGTAATAAATAGCCCCGCCCGTTGGGTCCACACCTGATAGAGCAACGTCTGCCGCCCTGTAACAGCTCTCATACATCGCAGCATTAATCTGCCCATCTGCAATCGCAGTGAATGCAAGGGGCTGATACACAACACCCGCAATTGTATTTGGGAATGATGGATGCTCAACCCGATTTAAAATAACTGCACCAACTGCCACCTGCCCATCAAAGCTCTCTCCCCTTGCCTCTCCGTTTATTACTTTTGCAAGCAAATTCCTATCCGCTGAACCGGCACTGCTGGTGGCACCACTTGAGCTTTCACCCTTTTCTGTTATTCCCAATTTCGCAAGCGTGGCTTTTCCCACAACGCCGTCTGGGTTGAGGCCGTTTTTCTTTTGGAACTTAATTATAGCATCCTTGGTTTTTTTGCCATAAATTCCGTCTACTTGTCCACTTAAATAACCCCAATTAATAAGCTTTTTTTGAATTTCCTTAACCGTTTGGCTCTGTGTTCCAATGGTTATTGCGGTTTCAACAGTTTTTTCATTATTTTTTATCTGGCAACCACTTACCAAAATCCCCCCAACCAAAATTAAAATAATAAGCTGCATAACTAAATAATTAACCTTGTTTATAAAGAAAACCTCCTTTGCTTTTTTACATATTTTAAACAAAAGAGGCTAATTTATTCATTTATTGGTATAAAATTTCTGTTTTTAACGAAACAATGTTTATAAAGCTTTTTCCCACGTTAACTTGAAGCTCTTTTCCATTTTTATCGTAAAACTTCATTTTCTCCTTAACACCAGGCTTTTTATATGTAATCTCGGTTGCAGTTCCGTTGGTGAAATATATGCCATTGCCACCTTTTACATCAATTTCTATGCGTCCTGCCTCGTCTTTGGGAATTGCCCCTTGCTTTGCAAAAAGAACAAACACATTTTTAAACTCAAGCTGTTTCCCTGTGTTTTCATCTATGTGCGGAGAGCCAAATTGCTCACGCTTATAGGCTTTCTTATTCTCGTCGTACTTATACACAGGGCTTATGTATTTTGAATATTTAACTGTTATTTGGGTTGCAGGCACTTCGCCTTTAACAGCATTTGGGGCAAACGCAAAAAAGTCGTCCTGTTTTTCAACCTTTGGGTCATATTTTTTTATCTTCATTCCATCTAATATCATTTGCCCCGTTGTAAATGCGGTGTGCTCGGTGGATATTTTCTGT
>CAZMCJ010000197.1:1549-1804 GCA_964564795.1 uncultured Eubacteriales bacterium
AGTGCAATTCCATCAATATTTCTAATTTTGGTTGATTTTATTGCAGAGTATGCACCGGGGCTACCGCCAAAATGCACATATATGTCGCTGTGGTTATATGCGAGATCAACAAAGTAGCTTCTTGAGCTTCTAACGGGTCCAATTTTAGGTATGTTTGCGTAATCATTAAAAACCGCCATGAGCCTTGTTATTTCACCTTCCACCTGTGCTTCGTAAATAATTGCAGCATCACCAACTCCTGCATGAGGTATCGCC
>CAZMCJ010000198.1:0-1796 GCA_964564795.1 uncultured Eubacteriales bacterium
CCTAATTGCCCTGCCCGTCACCCCCTCGACTTTAAAGGGTATGCCTTGCGCCTTCATAGCTTTAAAATAAAAAAGCACAATTCCAATTGCAGAGCTATCCATAAATGTTACACCGCCCAAATTAAGCACTAGCTCTTTTAAGTCGGCAAAGGCAATAATATTATCAATTTGTTCCCTTATGCCACTTGCGGTGTGGTGGTCAATCTCCCCCGAGATGGAAATTGTCATCTTGCCATCTTCACTTTTTTGCACAATTTTCATATTACCTCCAAAAAAATACACTTATAAAAATTAATTTATAAGTGTATTATAATATTATTTCTGGTATCTTTCTACCATATTTTACCATCTATTTTGTCGAATTAGTACTACTTTTGCGCATTTGTAATAATATCCCCAAGAAGGTATAGTGAACCGCACCCAATTATGCAAAAATCCTCATTTGCAAGGGTTATTGCCCTTTTGACACCCCACTCAACGTTTGGCGCTTCCACCACATTTTGGCAGTAGATTTTGGCTATTTTGCATATTTCGGAAGCTGTTGCGCTCCGCTCATTATTAACGGTAACCCCAATGAAGGTGTGGGCACGCTTTGCAATTTTGCTAACGCAACTAAGGGTGTCCTTGTCCCGCATCATTCCCATAATTACAATAATTTTTTTATCCTTGAACACGGTGTCCATCGTTTCGCATGTTTTTTCAACACCATCGATATTATGTCCTCCATCCACAAAAAATGCCGGATTATCCTTTATTTTTTGGAAACGCCCCACAAAGGTTGTAGCTTGCACCCCACTAAGGAACTTCTCCCTATCCACCCCCAAAAGCTCCATAGCTTTGTAAACGCATAGGAAGTTATAAATTTGGTGGTTACCCACTAATTTTAGGTGTATGCTTTGGCCGTTAATTACAAATTTCGTGCCATTTTCGCTCACATCAACATTACTAATCTTAATATCATCAGGGCAAATTACCTGTACATTTTTTTCTTTTGCGATGCCTTCAAGCACTATTTTTGCCCCCAAATCCATTTTGGGGTAAAGTATTAGTGGTGCATTTTCTTTAATAATGCCCCCCTTTTCCTTTGCAATTTCCTCCAAAGTACCACCCAAAATATTTGTGTGGTCAAGGGATATTGATGTAATTATACTCATCAGCGGGCTTTTGATAACGTTCGTAGAGTCATATCGTCCACCCAATCCTACTTCAATAACACAGTAATCACACCCCATTTTAAGGAAATAGGAGTATGCAATTGCGGTTATCATCTCGAACTCTGTCAGGGGCTCAAAACCCTCTCTTTCCATTTGCTCCACAAGTGCTTTTAGCTTTGTTGCCTCCTGCGCAAAATGGTCCTCGCTAATTTTTTGCCCCGACACCATAAAGCGTTCCCGAAAATCCACAATGTATGGTGATGTGAAAAGCCCCACCTTATACCCCGCAGAAGTTAACCCCCCACTTAGCATTGTGCATACCGAGCCTTTGCCGTTTGTGCCGGCAACGTGGATAATCTTTAACTTCTCTTGCGGGTTACCCATAAGATCTAAAACCCGTTCAATCCGCTCCAGTCCCAGCTTTATGCCAAATTTCAGTGCGCTGTCAATATACTGCCTGCTCTCTAAATAGTTCACGCAAACAACCCCTTAACCGCAATCAATACAAGGATAACACCGCCCAAAATTTGTGCCTTGTTACCTAATATATCGCCAAAAAACTTGCCAATTATAATTCCAAAGATTGAGAAAAGTGCAGTAACCCCCGCAATTACAGTTGCAGCTAAAAATATGTTGGCGTCC
>CAZMCJ010000199.1:0-1788 GCA_964564795.1 uncultured Eubacteriales bacterium
AGTACGGTTATTGGTTTTGGTGCGCTGCCCGCGGGCCGGCAAATTTTTGGCATGCTCCTATAAACGACCTATTTGTCGCCATACACGCTACGCCAGTCGAGCCGGAACCCATGCAGTTATCCAAAACCACGTCACCCTCTCTTGTGTACGACTTGATCAGGTACTCGCATAAATCCACCGGCTTTTGGGTCGGATGAACCGGCCTTTCGTGTCGGTTAAATGTAACAATAGACAATGGTTGTCTCCTCCCATCTTTAGACTCCGCTACATTTTCTTTATGCTTTCCATAATTCGTTTGTCTGTCAACGGCGGCTTGAGTGTTCCACCGCTTATATGGCGTACTGTACCAATACTGCGGATAGAACACATGGTCGCTGAACACGAGAATGTTCTCATGTATTTTCATCGGCCTCCTGTTTGCATCCAAAAAATTAGAGAACTTGTTCTTCTCCCATATAACCTCATACTTGAAGTTCTCCACGTTGCTCATCACCAGCCGACTCGTAAATGGCTGACTTGAAAATAGCACAACTGCCCCTTTGCATATCCGATCATACTGTTCCCACAATAAATCAAACGGGATCATGGCGTCCCACTCGTTCTGTGTTGTCCCATAAGGCAAATCGCATAAGATCATATCGATACTTTTATCCGGTATTGACGGCATAATTTCAAGGCAATCGCCATGTAATAATTTTATCATATTTTTATCCTCAAATACATAATGCCTCTTTCGTCGTTCTGTCGTTAGCTATTGTCAGGCATTTTTGCTCCAGATGCACTGATCTTCGCGTCACATTCTTTACACTGATCTACTATAACCATTTCACCATTTACTTTTGCAAATGGCGACCACATTGATTTATTGTCTTCACTTAGTTCTACACCACAAAAGTAACAATGCCCTATTTCGACATGAACCATATCATCAATATCTAAACCACTCATCTTCGCCCTCCGGTGTTATTTAATTTTTATACACATTGTATTATCAACAGAATAAGAACAGTTTAATTCCATACTTTTATCAAAATATATACACTTTGTATCTTCACACGCCTCATATGAAGTTATTTCATTTTCGTATATCTGCTTCGTTCTTATTTTCCACCATGATCCATTTTTTAATATTATCGGATGTGTCCATTCATGATAAGGTTCAAGGCATACTGCGTCCATATCAGATAAGCGATTCGGGTTATCTTTAAAATGATCTTTTAAAGATTGCTTAAAGGCTTCAAAAATGTCTTGTTTTTTGTCATTTGCTCCTATCCATTCACCCGTCCACTTTACAGCTTCAGTGCAATACCATTTTCCGTTCGGCCTAAAAAAGTCTACACGAACCATGCTACTATCGGTTGAATACCCCATCTCTCCTCCTCAACGACATGTATTATTTTAATAGCTCCGGGTTTTCGTGGATGTTACCGATGATTTTAGGTTCTATAGTTCCGATACCGAATTCTCGACTACACCACGGTTCTCCATTCATCGCGCTAATCATAAATGCTGCAACGCACTCCTCGTATTTGACTTCACCTATCCACGTTTCAGTTTTATATGACATTCTAAACTGGACCACATCCCCCTCATAAATCTCACGCCCGTTTTTATCGCGTAGGCCGGTGAATTGTTCGAAAACCATACTGTCGATTTCTTCTTTGGTTTTGTCCGCTTTTTGCAATTCATAGATGGAGTCAAACAATTCAACAAATATCCCTTTTCCATTCCAAGCCCTGTATTTTATCTCGCGCATTTCCCCCCTCCATAACTACATAAGTGGTCTTT
>CAZMCJ010000200.1:0-706 GCA_964564795.1 uncultured Eubacteriales bacterium
TCAAACAGACCCTTTTTGCCACCTTTCCGTCCACCTGTAAACGCACCCTCGTCATATCCAAACAGCTCTGTCTCTAGCAAATTATCAGGCAATGCTGCACAGTTGATTGCAATAAACGGGTCATTTTTCCTATCGCTCTCGCTATGTATACTTTGAGCAAAAATCTCCTTGCCAACACCGGTTTCACCACATATTAGCACACTTGAGCTACTTTGGGAGAATATTTTTGCCTCCTCAACACACATTTTAATATTTGGTGAGTTTCCAATAATATCGCCAAAACGGTGTTTTGCCTTAAAGCCTTTTTCCTGTGTTATCTTTCTTACGTGCTGTGCTTTATCTAGCTGTGCTTTTTTAAACTCCGAAATACTGGTTAGTATAAAAAGGCTACCCATCGGCAACTCTGCATTTCCTGTTAGCCGTATAAAGGTTTGCATAAACTCTTTATCTTTAATTTTTATAATTTGAGTAATTTTGTTCTCACCACTTTTAAGCAGAGTATCCAGTGAACACTCCGGAATAGCCTCCATCGCCAAATGCCCTTTTATCTTAGAGGTACTTTTGCCAAACATATCCCCTGCGCTTTTGTTAAACTCCACAACAACTCCACCCTCGTCTACCAAAATAAGCCCATTTGTGGAGTAGGTAACAACCGATTTAAGGAATTTTGCACGCTCATTGGTGCGCCTGATTAGACGGGCAAGCT
>CAZMCJ010000200.1:716-1761 GCA_964564795.1 uncultured Eubacteriales bacterium
TTCCTTTCCCGGGTAGATGGAAACACTTTTTCTATTTAGTTTTGTGGCAATTTCTTGGGATAGTGCGGCGCCAATTAGCACGTCGCACACGTTTTCCACCACCTTTTTTTCCAAATCTGCATTACTTTCGTAAATTATGTTGGTTATATCTACACCTACCCTTTTAAAATAGGCAAGCAACTCCTTGGAAAGTGGCGTGCGGTAGCTAACCATTGCAACCTTGTCCCCCATTGAAAACGCCTTGTCAATCGCCTCTAGATAATCAAAAGATGTAATTTGGTAGTTGATAACAGGGATATCACAGTGATTTCGGGTTACTTTTGCGTTGGCATCTCCGCCTATTGCCACCTCAAACCCATTTGCAATAGCGCTATCCACCTTTGGAACAAGCTCCTCACGCAGACCCTCAATTGTTATGACCTCTAACTCGTCATCCGCTATATCCTCGATTGCCTCTTGCACCAAATTTTGCAGTTTTTTATATGTCAAGCAGCATATCTTAATCTTTTCCATCATACCACCCCTTTTATCCATTATAATACTCCTTACTTAATTTTTCAATGGCAAACACAAGGAACAGACGACCAACATTGTGGCCGTCTGTAGATTTTAAATATTTTTATAGCCCTGATATTGATGGGATAAATGTGATTAACTGTGGCACTAAGTTAAGCACAAGAAGTGTTGCAATTAGTGCGAGCAAGAATGGTATAATCTCTTTCGACAGACTTTCGAGCGAAACCTTTGCAATATCGCATGCAACAAACATACATAATCCAACCGGTGGTGTTATCTGCCCAATTGCAAGTGCAAAAACCAAAAGAACACCGAAGTAAACCAAATCACCACCCATTGCTTGGATAACTGGGTAGAAGATTGGTGTTAACAACACAACCGCAACGGCATTATCAAGGAATGTTCCAACAACTAGAAGTGCAACCATCATAATAAGTTGGATTACAAGTAAATTGTCTGAGAAGCTGATTAAAAGTTGTGCAAACTTTTGCGGAATTTGCTCGCTTGCAAGCAGGTAGCTAAATAAGTG
>CAZMCJ010000201.1:0-1754 GCA_964564795.1 uncultured Eubacteriales bacterium
GCCTTTTGTATATCGAGGATAATATAATCAAATTCCTCTTTAATTCCATTAATTATGTTGTCTATATGCTCTTTCTCTATCATCTCTGCATATTCCGGGCTAGGTGGTGCGCACAGCACAAAAACACCGCTTGTATGGTTATGCATATACCCAAAAATTACGTTGGATGTATATAACCCTCTCTCCACCAATGTTGCAATATTATCTGATTTGGAGATATCCAAAAATATGCCCACATCGCCAAACTGTAAATCCAAATCGATTAGTGCAACACGCTTGTTAAGGCGGCTTAGTGCTATTGCCATATTAACCGCCACCGTTGTTTTTCCCGTTCCACCTTTCGTTCCAAAAACAGAAACAATCTGCTCCTCAAACTTTGCCTTTTGCGTTTTGGACATATCAAGCCTTGCTTTTTCCCGAGATATTACATCGTCAAGGCCTTTTCTTAGTGTATCACTATCTAGTTTGTAATCCAAAACCTTAGCCGCACCACACTCAAGCGCTCGCCCTAGTATCTCTTGTGTTTGTACGCCACATAAAATTATCACTGGGCATCCCATATTTATTAGATATATTCTTTTTACAAATTCAATATCAGCACTTTGGGCAAGGTCACTCACCACCAAAATGGCGTCGGCTCCCGCTGTAAAGGAGTGATTGTTAATGCTACTAATCTTTAGCACCTCAAAGCTGTCTTCCTCTATCTTCTCTTTAATACGGGCACCAATTTCCTTATCATTGCACACTATAACCAGCCTATATTTGCTCATTTTGTTACTCCGTTTCTAATTTATAAGGGAGCTATCTTTAATTATGCTGCTTCCAATCACATCATTATCAAGGGGGTTTCTTAGTGCCACTCTAATAATGCCACCGGCTAAAGTTTGGGCTACCTTTACCGCATCAGAATAGCTTAAACACAGCGTTATTGTCTCATATGTAACCGACTCCTCGCCATCCACAATCGACCCCTTCTGCCCTATAGAAAGAACGGAAATATCGGATGATAGCACAAAGCTTATCATTTGTGATTTCTCAGGGTCAGCCTCATCCGCCATTGGCACTGTTGCAATCAAATCAACCTTATCCCCCAGGCGAATATTCCCCGCAACACCCGATACCTTATCAACGGGTAACGCCACTGCGCGCATACCCTCCGGAATAACAAAGCTGAGTCCTCCCTCTGCGCTATTGCTCTTCGTAAGCTTTTGCGGCAGTATCGCCTCACCTTTTAATATGTTGTTTTCTGTTATCATTCCAACCACGTCTTCTGGCTTAGATGCGCTAAGTGGGTGGGCGTACCCCTTTGGAACCTTTTTGATTTCCACCATATCTTCGGTGATTTTTGTTGTATCTGTTATGTCTACTTTTGCAGCCACATACTCCTCTAACACCATTTCACTGTTTTTTTCCAAGTCCTTTAGATAATTGTAGAATACAAATCCCGTAATCAAAGACATAACAAGTGCAACAATATATATTTTTTTCATAATCTACCTCATTTATTATTTTGAAAGCATAACACTATAAACTCCGTATTCCTGGGCAGTGCCTGTTGGGTCGCCACCATAGGAGCCAATGTTAACCATATCTACATATGAGCCTGTAACATAACCGTTGTTTTTCCCTGCTATCGTGTCTTCTAAAACAAATGCGGCAAAGCCAATAATATCAACCGTTTTGCTGTTCACATATTCAATAACAGGAACCTTTACAACACGCTGGCAATAAGGAACGTATTGGTCTAGAGTGCA
>CAZMCJ010000202.1:0-1744 GCA_964564795.1 uncultured Eubacteriales bacterium
GTTATAGAGGAGGACGGTGTTGATAAAGTTGCCCAAATGAAGGAAAACTATAAAAAGCTAGGTCTTGATTGTCTGTTCACTCTTGGTGGCAATGGCACACACAAAACAGCGAACCTTTTATCAAACGAGGGGCTTAATGTGATTGGATTGCCAAAAACTATTGATAATGACATCTATGCAACTGATGTTACTTTTGGATTCCACACAGCACTTGACATTGCAACAGAGTCAATCGACCGTATACACACCACGGCGTGCAGTCATGGACGCATTATGGTTGTGGAGGTTATGGGCAATGGCGCAGGGTGGCTTACCCTTTATGCTGGTATTGCCGGTGGGGCAGATGTTATTTTGATACCCGAAATTCCATATGATATGGATAGAGTTATAAAGGCGATTAAAAAGCGCCAAAAAAGCGGAAAAACCTTTACAGTTATTGCAGTGGCTGAAGGAGCGATGACGGTTGAGGAAAGCAAAATGAAGAAAAAGGAGCGGGCAAAAGCAAGGGAAAAGGAAGGGATTGTTTTTGCGGCCCCACGCATAGCTAAGGAAATTGGGGAAAAAACGCAGCAAGAAACAAGGCTGGTAACCTT
This sequence comes from uncultured Eubacteriales bacterium, assembly GCA_964564795.1. Taxonomy (GTDB): domain Bacteria; phylum Bacillota; class Clostridia; order Oscillospirales; family RGIG577; genus CAZMCJ01. The sequence continues at coordinate 594 of CAZMCJ010000202.1, forward strand.
GGGGCATACACAACGTGGCGGAAGTCCATCAGCCTATGATAGGCTTTTGTGTACACGCTTTGGCATTTACGGTGCGCAGCTTTTTAACCAAAAAATCTTTGGGGTTACGGTTGCAATTAAAAATAATGAGATAACCCACAACCTTCTAAAGGATATTGCAGGTGTGCCAAAGCTTGTGGCAAGAGATCACCCCGCTATTTTAGAGGCTAAGGCTATGGGGATTTTCTTTGGAGATTAAGGTTATCCTTAAGAAAGTGGAGGTAATATGAAAAAAATAATAGCATTAATTAGTGTTTTGTGTGTGATGTTTGCATTTGGTACAGTTGGCGTTTTGGCAGTTGAGCAAACAACACATTATGATAAATTGGTAAATGATATTTTTGAAGTTATAAACCAACAAAAAACAACGGCAAAGCTAAAATATGAAGGGGAGAAGATAGATAACGAAACACTTAGGCTGGCAATCAGTGATGCGATTGAAAGCAATATTAAAAATCTTTTTCTTGTTAACAAATGCAGTGCAACACTCGAAGGTAACAACATCACAATTACAAATGAGTATAACAAAAAGAATACCTTCCCCGTTGCCTATGCAGCAAAGACGGACGATGTTGCCGCAATAATTAGCAGGTCAATTAGTAATAAGGAAAAAGGGGTTAATATTTTTATTGAGCTTGATGGGCAGACTCTTGATACCATGAAAGGGGTTGCGCAAAAGGCGTATGAACAGGCTAACCGCCAATCGGGGGATGATTACAACAAAATTTTGCTTGCAATCGTTAATTATACCGTTTCAAAAAATGATATAGTAAAAAATGGATACTTTTTGAGTTATGAATTCTTGTATACCGAGAGCAAAAGCCAAACGGAGCAAGTAAACGATTATGTTACGAGCTACATAAAAATGAATGGGCTGGAAATAGACCCGCCAAATGTACAAGTTACAAAGGTTAATGCATTTATTAAGGAAAAGCTTATTTATCTAAACACCTCTGTAAGCGAAAATTATTCGGCATATGGCGCCCTTAAAAATGATGGGGCAGTGTGCCAGGGCTATGCGCTACTGGCAGACGCATTTTTTAAGGAATTAAAAATTCCATCTAGGATTATATCGGGCGTATCCACAGACCCGGTAAGCGGAACAAAGGGTA
>CAZMCJ010000203.1:0-1744 GCA_964564795.1 uncultured Eubacteriales bacterium
TTAGTCCTATAAGCATTTAAAATCACCACCTTTAGTTAAAAAACCAATCGTCCATCACCTTTACACCATTTCCCAATATTTTTTCTACGCAGTGAGGCCTTATACCCATCGCTCTAAATGACCCTTCCAACGTGTCATACTTGAAAATCTCCTGGGTTACAATAACATCCCCCTCCATACCAAGAACCTCGCAAATTCCAATAACTTTTCTGCTTCCATCCCTCATTCTTGACTGTTGCACAATTATATCAAGGGCTGATGAAACTTGCTCCCTTATTGCCTTTATCGGGAAATCCATACCCGACATCATAACCATAGTCTCCACCCTTGATAGCAAATCTCTTGGGGTGTTTGCGTGGGCTGTTGTTAGGGATCCATCGTGGCCTGTGTTCATCGCCTGAAGCATATCCAGCGTTTCGCCCCCCCTAACCTCGCCAACTACTATTCTATCAGGTCTCATTCTAAGTGAGTTTTTAACTAAATCCCTTATTGCAATTTGACCTTTACCCTCAATATTTGCAGGTCTGCTCTCCAGCGTTATAACGTGTGCTTGGCGCAGTTGCAGCTCCGCCGCATCCTCTATTGTTACAATACGCTCGTCCTCTGGTATGAATGACGAAAGTACATTTAGAAGGGTAGTTTTTCCGCTACCTGTACCACCCGAAACAATAATGTTAAGCTTGCCCTCAACACATGCCTGCAAGAACATTGCCATTTTTTGGTTCATTGAACCGAATGCAATCAAATCATTTATTGTGATTGGCTTTTTAGAGAATTTACGAATTGTAATAACAGGTCCATTTAGGGATAGTGGTGGAATAATGGCATTAACACGGGAGCCGTCGGGCAAACGTGCATCAACCATAGGATTTGCCTCATCAACATTACGACCTAGCGGAGAAACTATTCTATCAAGCACGTTCATAACATGCTCGTCGTTTCTGAACTTTACATCTGATAGTGTAAGCTTACCTTTTTGCTCCACATAAATTTGGTATGGTCCATTTACCATTATTTCGCTTATTTTTGGGTCGTTTAGCAAATTTTCAATTGGCCCAAATCCGCAAATATCTGCAATCAAATCCGCCGCTATCTTCATTTTATCGTTCCTTGATAGCGATATGCCGTAAATTTCCAGCACACCATCAATCATCTCTGATATTTCGCCTGCTTCCTCCACTGCTCTTTTCTCGTCGCGAGATTTTTTGTTGATTAAATCCACAACCTCTTTATGCGTTTTTTCCCTAATTTCTTTAAACTCATCAACCGCACCGCTTGCTTGCACACTATCCGAGCTGGCTAGTAAATTCTTTTTTTTGTCCATTCTGTCTAGCAATCCCATATGTTATCTTCTCCACACTTTTTTGCGCTTTTCTATTTTTTCCCCTGCCACGGCATTAACATAAGTAGTTATAGCCTTTGCCATTTTGCTGTTTTTCTCCCCAATCACAACAGGAACCCCTCTGTTAACCGCTTGTACTGCAATTCTTTGCTCAAATGGTATAATAATTTTTGGTTTTTTTTCCAATATTTGCTCAACAGATTTCACCTTTATAGATGAAAACCCGTCCTTATTTACCACAAGCTCCACCTTATCCGCCATCCTTATAGTATCCATAACCTCAAGGCTTATCTTTGTGTTTCTTAGTGTTGAAATATCTGGGTTAGTGACAAAAAATATTTTATTGGAAAGCTCTAGCCCCATTATTGATATTTCGGAAAATGCCGGTGGCATATCGAGGAT
>CAZMCJ010000204.1:0-1742 GCA_964564795.1 uncultured Eubacteriales bacterium
ATGCCGGGTTGTTTTTACCCATTATCCGTTCAACACTTTTTGGGTTCCATCTTTTAGTGCGCTTGCTTTTCTGGCTTTCTATCCTGCAAGCCATACAGCAGAATTTATCCAGACTGTTGTACGGATTGAAAGTGGTTCCGCAAAACGCGCACCTTTTCTCTTTCGGCTTTTTAGACTGCTTCATGTTCGTTGTCTTGTGTATAATTTATTCCATCACGCTCTCCGCATATTTTACATCTGTCGTACAAACAAAAGTCAAATCCATAGAATCCGCAATAGGTACACGCTATCCCGGTTCCGTTTTTAGTGCTCCTGAAATACTTGCACTGCTCTATCCAAAAACCGCCTTTTAGTGGCTCCTTAGCGTTTTTCTCCTTATCAAAGGAATAACAATACACACCTTCAGGGATGACCGAGGAATCCTTTTTAACGCCAAATCTAAGCATCACCTTTGCGAATAATACCTCTACAAAGTACCACAACAAAATCAATCGCTCTTTCATTTGCTTCGTTTATTTATTTGTTAGCACCCATTTTAAGAACGGTTGTTCCACTTTGATAAAATGCCTTTATGGTCAAATGCTATTACACAATTAATCCCTACCATATCATGTTCAGGATAATGAATTTCTTTCCCATCTTCAATTATTATTAAAGCACTTGCCTCATATTCTAAACCTTTTAAATCTTCTGGTAATTCACTTCTTTTATAAATCACTTTAGCACTTCCGAATGATATGCCACATTTATCACATCCCAAATAAGCGATTGATGGATTATAATATCCAAAAGGCATTTTATTGCCACAAAATGGACATGGTTTTATGTCTGATAAATCGGATAAAAAACGGGCGCTAACAAGCGGCAATACGGGATTTCCTTGTTGGTCTTCGATACTTTGTAACTCGTCCATTATTTTTACTATTTTGGTTTCGTTTATTTATTATTATGTGCCATTAAGAGTGAACGTATAATTCACCACTTTTCAGCTCCGTTAGAAAATACCACTCGTATTCCGTATTTTGACGACCCCCTCCTCTTGTTAGTTTTCCAATAGTTACATCACTTTCTCCTTTCAAAACATTTTTTAGTTCTTGAAAAGTTGGTTTGTTTTCAAATACACAAACAAGATAATCTCCATCTTGGTCATATTGGTTGATTGCTCGTGTTACTACCCACATAATTGATAAAAATTTAATTGTTAATAATTTAATATAACAGCATTGCGGTTATATGGATGTTATGGCTAATTGCCTTTTAACACTAACTGCTTTTTCAAATGGCTTTTCAACCAAGTAGCACCTTCCCAAAACATTTGAAGTTCTCCACCCCTTAAACCACCTTCGATGCCATTTGCTTCGATGGTTTCGGATGAAGGAAACATAGCCATAACATCGGCTATACTCAATGCCTTTTCAGAGTTTAATTCAGATGTTTGTTTTTCTTTGTCCATTTGTTTATGATTTGAAAGTTATTGCAGTTTACACGGCACTGCGTATAGCCGCCCTAACGTTATCCGCAACATAATTTTTTGTTAAAATGGTACGTCATCAAAATCTTTTGAAGGCTCAAAGTTCTGGTTTACATATGGGATATTCCTTTGAGAAACGGGCTCCTTTGCTCCATTGTACTCAAAATCATAAATCTTTGTCAGCGATTCATTGTGCCTGAACCTTGCCGTTCCTACCGCACCATCCCGGTTCTTGGCACAAATAAACTCCCCATAACCCACTGTCGAGTAT
>CAZMCJ010000205.1:0-1724 GCA_964564795.1 uncultured Eubacteriales bacterium
CTGCCCTCATATAGCACCCCTAACCGTTCTCTTTATCCCACCGTTCCCAACATGTGTGTTTGTTACTGAAATGAGTACAAGTCGAGAAACGACCGCAACCCAAACACTCTTTCCATTCTGGCTTTTTGCTATAATCGGCGCATTGATACCACCATGCCGGGCAAGTGTACTCTCTCATTTCACTTTTGGGTGGGAAGGGTTTTCCCTGTTCCCAATCCTCGAAAGACATACCGCCGAAGTTATAATTGCCTGCACCTACACAAATTCCGGGATTTGTTTTTAGCACTCTCTTGATATGAGGTTTCTTTACCCGTTTCGTAAAATCGTCATACCCGTATACAAAATGATGCTTGCCTGTACCTTCGCAAGTGCGACATACGACTGCGAAGCCGTCACGCTCTGCCATTCCTGTGTATAACCCTGTCCCCTTACATGACTTGCATTGTTCGTCAAATTCGATTGCTGGCATTTTACCTTCCCCCTCACAAATAATTCTTTTGGAATATCAGCATAAATTCTTTATGTGAATAAACTTCCTCGAACTTACTCTGTGCGTACCGTTTCAACCTTAAATCCAACTCTTTATTGAAATGTACTCCGGCATCGCCGGGAATGTTTTCGTTGTGGTGGTTGTGACATAAGTAAAGTTTCAATCCGTATAGTTCCGACCACTTCCTATTCGCCGCACCGAATACGTGATGAATCTCTAAATTATTCGTAGAATTACAAACCCAACACACATTTTCATTTTGCAAAGCAATCTTATGTACATATCTCTTTTGGGTTTTACCGGTATTAATCTTACTAAACGATTTAACTAACACAGTTTTCATTTCGTTTTTGGTGTTTGTAGTTATATTTTTTAACTGGCGCAATTAATTCATCTCCAGTTTTACCAGCATTAACCCTGCCCAACATTGTTGTATACTTGATTCTGTACATATCAGCTAATTCAGCAACCGTTTTGTACTCTGAACCTATCCAAACCAATCTATTAAAACGTGAATTATTAGATTGCTCTTTTTGAGTAGCCCACCTACAATTTGAAGGAGTGTAATTTCCGTTTACGTCTATTCTGTCTATTGATAAGGAATCTTGATAACCATTTTGCAATGCCCAATCCTTAAAAGCACAAAAGTCGTTAAGCCATTCATCACAAACGCAAATACCTCTTCCTCCATAATTTTTATAGTGCATATGATTGACCCTGTAGCAACGATCCTTCATGCCTTGGTATACACTATAAAGCCTTGTTTTACTGTGCCCTGGTTTTGGTTTGAGTATTTTTTCCGGTTTGCTTGTTCTTGGATATTCGGCCCATCTTTTTATCATGGTTTGCCTGTTATATTCTCTTTTGCCACACCCGCAATCTTTTGACCTTCCAGACAATAAGCCATTCCTATCACGAACACACCTGTTGCCACATTCACATAAGCACTCCCATACCGAAACATGAGTTTTTTTCATATACAAAAACCTCAATACCGTCAACTTGTTAAAGTTTTTATTGGTTAAATCCCTTATTGCTCCCATATCATTACACCCCCCAACATTCCCGGCTATCCTGTATCCTTATCTTTTGCACCTTGCGTTTCTTTGGCTTTGGTATCATCAAAATGGCAAGTCGCTGTCGCACTCGATGATGTACTTTTCCCAATCGGAACACAATTCAACGTTGTCCGTTTTCGGCTCACCCTCATAAGCAAATATGACTACCGTGATAT
>CAZMCJ010000206.1:0-1714 GCA_964564795.1 uncultured Eubacteriales bacterium
AAAAGATTGAAGAATATAAGAAGATTGAGGAATCTCTTAGAAATGCTCTTATTTCGGCACAAAATATTAGCGAAAGTATGATTGAAAGTGCAAAGCAAAAGGCAGAGCTAATTATTACTGAGGCACAAATTAAAGCAGATAAGGTTATTTCAGGGATTAACACTCAAATTTATAAAGAAAAACAAAAGCTGGAGGAAACTAAACGCGAAAACGAAATTTTTGCGGCTAAGATTATTTCCATGTATTCCTCACAAACAAAGTTGATTGAAAACATTCAAAGAGAATGTATAATTGATAAAAAAGAAGAAATCACCAGCGAATCCATTATGGAAAGTATTGAGAAAAAAATAGAGCAAGATAGAATAAAAATAAATGAGCTACCAATTGAAATATTGGACTAAGAGGAGAGATAAATTAAATGGCACAGGATTACAACAAAACGGTTAACTTACCATATACCGATTTTCCTATGCGTGCATCACTGCCACAAAGGGAACCGGAAATATTGGAAAAATGGGCAGAGCTTGATTTATACGGCAAGCTAATTGAAAAAAACAAGGACAAGCCAAAGTTTATTTTGCACGATGGACCTCCATACGCAAATGGTGACATTCATATGGGGCATACTCTAAACAAAATCCTTAAGGATATGATTGTTCGATACAAAAACATGACAGGCTACTGTGCGCCATATATTCCTGGGTGGGATACACATGGTTTGCCTATTGAGCAACAAGCAATAAAAAAGCTTGGCATAAACCGCCACGAGGTTGGAGCAGTTAAGTTTAGGCAAGCTTGCCGAGATTTTGCGCTTATGTATATGGATAATCAACGCACTCAAATGAAAAGGCTAGGCACAATTGCGGATTACGAAAACCCATACCTAACACTTAAACCAGAGTTTGAGGGCAAGCAAATAGAGATTTTTGGCGAGATGGCTAAAAAGGGCTACATCTATAAGGGAATGAAACCTGTTTACTGGTGCGCAAGCTGCGAAACTGCATTAGCAGAGGCGGAAATTGAGTACGCTGATGACCCATGTGATTCTATCTTTGTTAAGTTTAAGGTGGAGGACGATTTAGGAAAGTTACCATCAAATGTTGATAAAGAGAACACATATTTTGTTATTTGGACAACTACAACATGGACGCTTCCGGGCAACCTTGCAATATGCCTAAACGGTGATTTCCAATACTCGTTTGTAAAAGTTGGGAATGAGACATATATCCTTGCGACCGATTTGGTTGAGGGTGTTATGAAAACTGTTGGCGTTGAGGAATACGAGATTGTTGCAACAATGGTGGGCAGTGACTTTGAATTTATGAAAGCGGCTCATCCATTTATGAATAGGGTTTCCCACATTATATTGGGCGAGCACGTTACACTTGAAGCTGGTACCGGCTGTGTTCACACCGCTCCCGGCCATGGTGTTGACGACTTTATAGTGAGCAAAAACTACCCAGAGGTAGGACTTGTTGTACCTGTTGATGCAAAGGGAATGATGACAAGCGATGCAGGCAAGTTTAAAGGACTGCACTACACAAAGGCGAACGTTGCAATTTTGGAGGAGCTAAAGTCTTTAAATGCACTTTTGGCTATCCAAAAAATCAACCACACATACCCACACTGTTGGAGATGCAAGAGCCCTATCGTTTTCAGAGCGACCGAGCAATGGTTTGCTTCGGTTAACGATTTTAAGGAAAAAGCAATTAGC
>CAZMCJ010000207.1:0-1688 GCA_964564795.1 uncultured Eubacteriales bacterium
GTGTGAAAGCATCAAACGCAGGCAGGGTAATATATGCAGGCTGGTATGGAGGTTATGGGAAAGTGGTAATTGTAGACCATGGGCAGGTTAATGGGATCCCGACCACGACTCTCTACGCGCACTTAAATTCCTCGAAAGTAACTCCGGGCGAGTACGTTTCGAAGGGACAAGTCTTAGGGCACGAGGGCACAACGGGTTATTCTACAGGACCGCATGTACATTTTGAGGTCAGGGTTAACGGAAAGCCTAACAACCCGCTGAATTACATATAAAAGTGAAAGAGATATAAATGAAACATAAACTGATTACATTATTAATAATATTGGCGGCTTCAACCTTTCAGGTCTCGGCGCTACCGTTTAAAAAGGCAACAGCTCCTAAAGTAAACGGCGCCCCGACTGTTATTTCCGATAGTGCAAAAGTAAAAAATGATTATAACTCCGAACTTGATCAAATCAATAACTACACTAACAGCTTATTTACTCCGCACGTAACTAAAGTTATAAAGCTTAGCCCCGAAGAACAGGCAAAATTGGTCAAAGAAGATCCGCAGCAAAGTGGTTCGACTCCACCTGTTAAAAAACTTCGTTTGATGATTAAAGAATATTCTAAGCAAAAAAAATCAGGAAAAACAAAGGCTCAGCAAGAAATTGTAGAAGAGCCGACAGATAAAAGTCAGGCAATTTTGGATTGTGATTTTATGGAATATTTTGCAGAAAGAACTGAGCTTCAGGCCGATGGACGCGTAGTTATGTTTTTCCCTGAAAATAATTCCACAATCAAAGCCGATAGAGTTATATATAACCAAACTTCAAATCTTATAAAAGCTTACGGTAAAGTTGTTTTGATTAACGATGGCAAAGAAATGTTTGGGGATTATTTGCAAATTGACATGAATGAAGAAAACGCATTTATGGATAATCCTATTACTGACGTTTTTCAAATTCGTGCTCGCGCCAAAAAAGGTTATATGTACGGGGATAAGCTCATTCAGGAACAAGGCAGTTTGTATGTAACCAAGCATTCAATGATTAATCTTAAAGCTGATATGTTTGCGCCGGATTTAGATGCTATGTATGTGGAGCCTAAGAATAAAAGTTATTTAGTTAAGGATAGCCATGGCGAAAAATTCAAAATCAAAACAAATGATTTGATTATAAATTCTAAAAAAGAGCATGATACTTTGACTCTGAAGCACGCTGAAGTTTATTTTAACGATAAAAAAATCGGTACGATTCCTTCTATAACAATGCATACTAATAAAAACAGGGATTATGTAGAAGCAAATTTTCCTGAAATCGGGACAATGACAAATATGGGCTTTTATGCGGGTCCGGGCTTTGTATTTGATACCCCGAAGGGTTCTACTTTAAAAGTAGTCCCTGTCCTTAATAACCAAAGTAATGGAGATACAGGTGAAAACAGTTTAGGTTGGGGTGCTATTGTTAAGTTAAAAACGGCTACAAACAAGGTTGATATGGGTTATGGGACTGCTAACAAAACATTTATAATGAATGGTAAACAAAGGTTAGATGATAAATTGTACTTACAATATGGTATGAATCGCTATATTGATGATTGGTTTATGGGATATAGAATGCCGAAATTCTTAGCGGAGTTGGTTTATCAAGATTCATTCGGAAATCAGGATTTCTTGGGTAAAGATAGAGATATGACATTTACCCATC
>CAZMCJ010000208.1:0-1686 GCA_964564795.1 uncultured Eubacteriales bacterium
CGCTATAAAATAGAATTTAACATAGATGACCTGTTAATAAAAAAAGTATTTCCAGAAAAAGGCACCTTTGTTATTAAACCAAAGGCAACACACATGTGTGATCAGCCTCATATTTCTTCTACTTATCATGTAGTTGAAAACAATACTGCGGCAGATGTTTTGCCTGCTATGCCGAATGACATTGTTTTTATTGTGAATACGCGTGCAGCCGAAAATGTTTCAGTATGGGGCACCTCTTTAACTAATAGCCAAGCACAAGCTATTTTGCCTTATTTAGATTTTGTTCCAGGGCAGGAACAAGACAGCTCTCAAGACATTATTGTTTGCAGGGTTGATGCTGAGCCAAATAACAACGTATCTAATGCTTTACTGTCAAATCGACACAACAAGTTTTTGTTTATCAAGAGCAAAGACCGTTGGCAAGAATAATGTCTGCATTTTGCTCCATTTTGATTGCATTTGCCACGGCTAACTCCCATATCGTCTGCTCTGTCAAAGCAGACGTTTGTGGTAAATTATTCGTATAAGCCTCGTGTCTTGTTGGCAAATTGTATACCAATTGAAATATTAACAGCGCCTCCGAAACAATTTCTCCGGAGGGGTGCTTGGGCTTTGTGCTTGCATGATTGCATATAATAATGTCAGGCTTAGTCCCTTGAGCTGCTAAACAATAATTATACCTTCCCAGAAATGTAACAAATTCTTTTCGAGGAAAATGTGTTTTGCCACGAATACTAACGGTTGTCTTTTTGAGCGCCTTTATAGGAGGCGGCACTAAAACCTCCAGTCCGTTTGTTTGCAAAGATCGAAGCGTTTGTTGCCCTGTCTGACTATGTAACCACTTCGCGAATTGCACCAGGATGTGCGTGGGCACAGCCTGTACAGGTAATGGTTGTTGCAACATTTTTAATAGACAACAAAATATCGCAATTGTTGGAGTTAATAATTGAGAGCCATCGCCTTCTAATAAGATTGCAATTTTTCTTGCCCAAGCTAAATGGATTCTAGGAATAGCAAGAGCATATAATAGTGTTGCAAGGTCTATCTTTTTGCTTTTTTGAATCGCAATATATGCAGCGTTTGCCATTGTTTGCCCAATATTTGGCACTGCCTGCAAAGCGGCTTTTTTGATTAAGTATAAATCTGCAGGTGTCGTTGCTAAACCAGCATTATAAATCTGTTGCATATTTTTTATGTCAACGCCAGTTTTTTTTAATATCACAATGGTATAATGTTTTAATTTGGCTAAAAGCCGTCCTGAACATGCTTGATTGTTACAATAGAGAGAACGTTTTTTATATGACAATCGCGCTTGACAACTCGGACAATGGCTAATTTGTATCCCAGTTTGGTTCCTGATAACGAGGCTGCGCACAGCCACGGGAATAAAACCAGCTTTGCTAATAATAACCTCGGATCCAACTCCCAGTTGAATATCTAAGAAGGGTTTTATTATGGCATGAGAAATACTATATCCATTAAGTTCAATTGGGTCAAAAAAACAATATCTAACAATGTTGCCATGTTTCCCGACTCGCAATTTAACGCGCTTAACTTTTACTTGTATCACGTTTGTCTGAAATTTTAGCAACGCTGAAAAATTGCATACATCTTCGTTATAATCCAAGCTAGCTTGTTTGTTTCTATCTTCAACGGTAACAACGATGCCGCTTAAATCAGCATCTT
>CAZMCJ010000209.1:0-1683 GCA_964564795.1 uncultured Eubacteriales bacterium
CCACTCTCCCCCCAGCAAAAATTTAAAAGTCCCAATCTCTAAAATCGCAGGAAGCCCATTTGCAAATAAAAATAAGCAAATGAGAACAACTGCAACGATTGAGGTTAAGGCTGATATAAAGAATACTATCTTTGCTCCTTTTTCCACTTTCTTCTCTCCTTTAACCTATCGTTATTTTTAGCCTATTCAATCTCGTTCCACTTTAGTGCTTCCCCTGTGAAAATTCCTTTAACCTGGTCTTTTGTTATGTTTTCAATTGTATTTTCGTCGTTTACGATAACCACAATGCCATCTAGCGCAATTTTAATGTCTGTTAGGGTTTCCTTCTCCTTTTCCTTTAGCTCACGGCTGGACATTCCAATATCACATGTTCCATTGATTGCACCAGTCATACCAGCTGTGCTATCCGATTGTTGGATTTCTATTGATGCATTGATGTTTAGCTTTTCATATCCCTCTTTTAATTTTTCCATAATTGGTGCAACTGATGATGAGCCCGCAACAACCACTTTTCCCGCCGGCTTTGTGCCACTGTATGGTGCCGCCTCCTCGTCAATTGCAATGTAGCTCTTTGCTACAATATCTTGCCCCTCTTTTGCAAGGATAAATCCTATAAAGTCCTTTGTAACATCGCTTTCACTACCAGTGGTTGCAATATTGAATAGGCGTGCTACTTTGTATGTCCCATTTTTAATGTTTTCTGCACTTGGTGTAATTCCGTCAATTTTAAGTGGCTTAACCGTATCATTAAGTGAGCCTAGCGAAACATAGCCAATAGCATACGGGTCACCCGAAATATTTGTCATCATAACATCTGTTTTGTTTGCAATAACTGCTTCCTTTGTTGTTGTGTCCTTCCTGCTACCGTTGTCCCCCTTTACTTCAATTCCCATTAGTTCAATAAATGCGCCCCTTGTGCCACTTCCGTCCTCCCTTGATACAACTGTGATTTGCTTTGCTGTGTTAAATCCTGGTTTTGCTTTATCGGGTTCTGCTGATTGCCCTGTGGGTGCTGAACAACCAACAAGCACGCCCGTTAAGCATATAATTGAAATTGCCTTAACTAAATTTTTCTTCATTAAATTTTTCCTCTTTTCACTTCATTCATATTTATATTACTTAAACTTAGTTTAACCACCTAATGTAAAATCCACTTGCTTATTTTTGTAAAGTTTATGTAAAATTGTTATTAAAAAAGAATATCGCCCAAAACTTGCACATTTTGGGCGATACTCTCTTATGAAGGGATATATGAAAAAAAATGGAATAAAGCTAATTTATTTTTTTGAGCCTATCTTTAACAGACCCAAAACAGATAGGTATATGGCAAATATTACTATAAATATTGCCCCCATACCATACCCCATAACATAAAGGCTTTGGAAGATTGTTTCATTCATTTTACCTGTCCTCCTATCTTAATAGCTGTGGAACTATTGCTAGTATAACACCGCCTGCCACAACTGATGCGATTTGACCTGAAACATTAGCCGCAATTGCGTGCATTAAAAGGTGGTTTGTTTTGTCAGCCTCTAGTCCCAGTTTTTGCACCACACGTGCCGACATTGGAAAGGCGGAAATGCCCGCTGCTCCAATCATTGGGTTAACCTTTGTTTTGCTAAATATATTTAACACCTTTGCAAACATAACCCCACCAATTGTATCAAACACAAATGCGCAAAG
>CAZMCJ010000210.1:0-1664 GCA_964564795.1 uncultured Eubacteriales bacterium
GGGTTGACATCGTAATCCCAGACTTTTCTTACCTTGTTAAAAACAAGGACAGGATTAAGGGTTTAATACTTACCCATGGCCATGAGGATCACATAGGATCAATACCTTACTTTTTACGCGATTTAAAGGTGCCAATTTATGGTACAAGAATGACAATTGGCCTGCTTACCAAAAAGCTGGAGGAGCATAACCTTGTTAAAACAACAAAGCTAAACACAATAAAGCCGAAGGATAAATTTAAGCTCGGCAACTTTAATATAGAAGCACTTAGGGTTAACCACTCGATTGCTGATGCGGTTTCGTTTGCAATAACAACAGGCGCTGGTACAGTTATCTTTACAGGTGATTTCAAAATTGACCAAACACCGATACAAGGGGAGCCAATTGACTTGGCACGCTTTGGCGAACTGGGCAAAAGTGGCGTTTTGGCACTAATGATGGATAGCACAAATGCGGAACGCAGTGGATACACTATGAGTGAGAAGACAGTTGGCGAATCCTTTGATAATATCTTTAAAGGTAGTCAAAAACGCATAATTGTTGCAACATTTGCATCAAATGTGGATAGAGTACAACAGATTATAAATAGTGCGGTTAAATTTGATAGAAAAGTTGCAGTATCGGGCAGAAGCATGGAAAATATGGTGGAGGTTGCCCTAGAACTCGGATATATCTCAGTACCAAAGGGTACAATTATAAAGATAGACTTGATTGATAAATACCCATCTGATAAGGTTGTTATAATAACAACAGGTAGCCAAGGCGAGCCAATGAGCGCGCTGCACAGAATGGCATACTCCGACCATAGGAAGGTGGAAATCGGCATTGGGGATTTGGTTATAATTTCCGCAAGCCCAATCCCAGGCAACGAAAAAGGCATTAACAAGGTTATAAATGAGCTTTACAAAAAGGGTGTGGAGGTAATCCACGAAGCCCTTAGTGAGGTTCACGTTTCAGGGCATGCCTGTGCCGAGGAACTTAAGATGATTATGAACCTTGTTCGTCCAAAATACTTTATCCCTGTCCACGGTGAATATCGACACCTTTATCACAATAAAAAGCTTGCAGAAAGTGTTGGAATAGATTCGAAAAATATCCTAATACCAGATATTGGCAAAATTATTGAGGTGGATGATAGTGCGTGCAGGTTTAACGGAACCGTTCAATCGGGAAGAATTTTAGTTGACGGCCTTGGAGTTGGTGATGTTGGCAATATCGTGCTTCGTGACCGTATGCATTTGGCACAAGATGGGCTTATTGTTGTGGTTGTTACCCTTGAAGGGGGAAGTGGATTCGTTATTGCAGGTCCTGACATTGTTTCACGTGGTTTTGTTTATATGCGCGAGGCAGAGGATTTGATGGAGCAAGTTAAAAACAGGGCTAAAAAGGTTTTAGAAACTTGCGAGGAGCAAAATATTACCGATTGGGCAACAATGAAAAACAAGGTTAAACAAGGGGTTAGTGAAATAATCTATGAAAAAACAAAGAGAAAACCAATGATTTTACCTGTTATAATGGAAATATAAGACAAGAATTGTGGTGTGATACTTTGATTAGAATAAAACGAAAAACAAATATAATACTTTGTGCGCTATGCTTTGCGTTATGTGTTTCTGCGGGATTAAACCCTATACTCGGCATATTTGCAATAGTAATGGCAGCTG
>CAZMCJ010000211.1:0-1617 GCA_964564795.1 uncultured Eubacteriales bacterium
CAATAAAGTTCCAAAAGGGGAGCGAGCTGGTTGCGTTTTGCAAGGGGATACAGATGGGTGCACCCGTTGATTCCTTTGTGACCCCAACCCCATGGGCAATGCCGGGGTATAACGACGAGGTTGTTATGGCAGCGGGCGCATTTATACAGGGAGCCTCGATAGAGCTAAGTGCAGATGGGCCAATTAGAGAGCCGTACATCGCATATATGCAAGGCGGTTTGACCTATGAAAGTGGGAAATTGGGTATTTTACTCTCCGCACAGGCACTAAAAGATGAGTTAGGCAATATATAGGGAGAGTGAAAGATATTACCCGAAAAACTTCTAGGGATAGGGGATAAGGGGACATTGCTCCCAAAAACTCCTAGGTATAGTGTGGGTAATGAGATATGGCATGTAAAAAATCCATATATAGGGGGACTAAAAGCACACACCCGCAAAAAAGCTCAGGGGAAGAATGTATACTATTCCAGCCCTGAGCGTGTGATTGGACTATCGTGGAAGCTATTCTTAGCCTTCTTAACATAATCCAAATCGAGTGTTGCTGCCTTTAAAATTGCATTTTTACCATAGTTTTTTTTAATGCTATCCATAACATTATCAATACGTATTTGTTTCTGCGTTTTTTCGTCATCAAAAAGGGTTGTTTGGTATTCAAACTCCTCCTCCAAAAGGGAGAGGGAAACGCCCAGATGGCGAATTGGCGCCTTTAGCCAAAGGCTATCAAACAGTTGAAGAACATAATTATAAATGGTGGTGGAGCTATTTGTTGCCTCCACCTTCATCTGGCGGGAGTGGGATGTAAAGTCCGAATACTTTATGCTAACGCTAACAAGTGATGTGGTTTTTCCACCCCTGCGTAGCCTAAGGCAAACATTTTCGCAAAGGGCAAGGAGAGTTGGAGTTGCCTCACATCTTGTTCTTGCATCGGCACAAAGAGTGGTGGAGTTGGATATGCACTTTAGGGCGGCGTGCTCACTTTTAACCTTTGCGCCCTTAATATCATTGCCGTTGGCATAATTCCATATTACCCTGCCCTGAGCGCCCAGCATTTTTTCAAGCAGACTAACATCGAACTTTGCAAGGTCGCCAATTGTCCTAACCCCAACAGAGCTTAGCCTTTTATGGGTGGCACCGCCAACAAAAAAGAGCTCCCTTACGGGAAGGCACCACATCTTAGTTTCAATTTCGTTTTTAAATAGCGTGTGGATTTTATTTGGCTTTTCAAAGTCACTAGCCATTTTGGCAAGGATTTTGGTGGTTGAAATTCCAATATTAACAGTAAACCCAAGTTCCCCCTCAATATTATCCTTAATTTTTTGGGCGCCTTCCAGTGGCTTGCCAAAGTGGGGGGACATCCCTCTGTAATCAAGAAAACATTCATCGATGGAAAATTGCTCCACAAGTGGGGAATAATTAAAAAGCAGGGCAACCAGCTTTTCGCTATATTCCATATAAAGTGGAAAATTTGGTGGGGCAACAATAAGGTTTGGGCATTTTGTTCGGGCAGAAAAAAGGGTTTCCCCGGTTTTTATCCCCAGGCGTTTAGCAGGGATTGAAGCTGCCAAAACTATTCCCTTGCGGGAAAGCTCGTTGCCACCAATAACAGATGGGATTT
>CAZMCJ010000212.1:0-1616 GCA_964564795.1 uncultured Eubacteriales bacterium
AAGCACATAAGCAAACACTGCACCACGAAAGCACAGTTTCATAATATTCTTTTTAAACTGCATATAATCCTCCCCCCCTTTCCTACTTACTTGGAATTAACATACATTAAAACATTATACACCTTAAATTTTCATTTGTGTAGTAGATTGTGAACATTTAATTAATTTTTTTTACCTAATTGACAAGTATTGCTATTATGGTAAAATAAACTATATAGTAAATAAGAGTGTACTAATTTACCGGAAAGGAGGTACTTATGGAAACAAGCAATGAAATCATACTGAATAAGCTGTTTTTACTAATCCATAAATTTTTTATTAAAATGGGAAGACCTATTACAGTTCTTATCAAAATGCAGATAGTGCCATCACATTTTTGGTTGATGACTCATCTTTTATCAGACGGTGAGATGACAATGGGCGAGATTTCCAAAAATATGATTATTAGCAAACAGCAAGCCACACAAATTGTTGATAAAATGATAAGCCTCGGCTATGTTCGGCGTGAATCTGATGATAGTGATAGACGGATAGTCAAAATTGTTGCAACTGAAGAAGGAAAAGCAATGACACATATGTGCAATAAGAGATTAATAAATGAATTTTTAGAAAATTTAAATAACTCTACTGAGGAAAATATGGCTATCCTGCTTGAATCTATATCTAATATTGAAAAAGTTTTAAATACATTATAACGGAGGAATTTATGAGAATAAAACAAACAATTACACTTTTGGTTGCCGGCATTTTGATGTTAAGTGGCTGCTCTGCAAAAGTTGCTGACGACGGGGTCGAAATTGGCATAGCAGTTAAAACATTAAGCACACAAAAATCTTCCCTTGAGCGTTATGTGACCATTTCGTCCAAAACGAATGCAAACAAAGAGATTTATGTTATACCAAAGGTAGCCGGAACAATCAAAAAAATAAACTTTAACATTGGGGATAAGGTGTCTAAAGGTGATACCCTATATGTAATTGACGATACTGATATTTCGCTTCAAACAAGGCAAGCGGCCGCAGGCTATGATACTGCAGTTGCCAACTATGAGCTAAACGTTGGTGGCAATCAGCAAAATCAGCTAAATCAAATGAAAACCGCACTTATAACTGCAGAAACACAATATAATGATGCTACTGTCGCTCTTGACCGTGTCAATGCTCTTTACGAGGTTGGCGGTGTTTCCTTAAGTGATAAGGAAAAGGCAGAAACCGGTGTTAAGATGGCAAAAACACAATTGGACTCCACACGTGCCAGCCTTGAGCTTTTGGAAAACAAGATTATGGCACAAAGTGCAAATGTTGCAAAATCATCGGTTAACCAGGCTAAGGCGTCACTTGATATGGCACAACGTCAGCTGGATTTTGCAAAACCAAAGAGCGAGATTGATGGCATCATAGGTTTTTCCTCTCTGGTTGAAGGCGGGATGGTTTCCCCTTCCTCCCCTGCTATGAGTGTTGTTGATATGGACACAATAAAAATAACTTTTAACGTATCCGATAATATAATTAATCAAGTTGTGGTTGGCTCTACCGCTCACGTTTACATATATATGCTCTATCAGGAAAATGCTATGCAGGTCTTAGCCTATTCTGGAATTAGAATTGCAGAAACAT
>CAZMCJ010000213.1:0-1615 GCA_964564795.1 uncultured Eubacteriales bacterium
TACGCCCTTTTGCATACTTTCTCTTAAGCCCTTTTCAACTGCCGGGAAATACTGCTTAGGAACAGATCCGCCAAATATTTTCTCTTCGAATATTAGGTCTTCTGTCGGTCCGGGCTCAAATTCAATCCAAACATCACCGAATTGTCCGTGACCACCACTCTGTTTCTTATGCTTTCCTTCAACCTTAACCTTCTTCTTAATAGTTTCGCGGTAAGGAATAATAGGGTTAATAAGGTCTACGTCGACCTTAAATTTATTTTTCAGTTTACTTGTTAGAATGTCAAGATGCTGATCACCTACACCAGAAATAATATTCTGCTTAGTCTCGGTATTAAGCACCATTTTTAAGGTAGGATCTTCCTCTAAAAGCCTACTCATACCTGTTCCGATTTTATCCTCATCACCCTTTGTCTTTGGAACAATTGCCATGCCTAGCATTGGTTCCGGGAATATAATAGGATTGGCTAAAACAGGCTTTTCCTTTGTTGCTAGAGTATCGTTAGTATCTGTTGCTGAAAGTTTGGCAACTGCACCTATGTCTCCGGCTACAAGCTTCTTTACACTAATCTGCTGCTTACCTTTCATTGCAAAAATGCTACTTATCTTTTCGGTTTTTTCTTTATTAACATTATATACAACACTGTCAGGCATCAAGGTTCCCGAAATGACCTTTAAGAATGATATTTTTCCAACGAATGGGTCTGCTATAGTCTTAAATACATGAACTACCAACGGTTCTTTATCTCCTGTTTTTATCTCAACAGGTTCATTATTTGATGCATCAAGAGCTTTATAGGTTTCATGCTCGCAGTGAGCGGGCATGTATTTAGTAATGGCCTCTAAGAAAAGAGTAACTCCTGCTTTTTGTATAGAAGATACACAAATAACCGGAGCAAGCTCACCTGCTTTAGTACCATTCTTAATACCATTATTTATTTCATCCTCGGTAAAAGCTTCCCCTGAAAAATATTTTTCCATGAGATCTTCGTCGGTCTCAGCCACTGCTTCGGCTATGCCTTCTTTATAGCCTTCAGCCTCACTTAATAAGTTAGCGGGGATTTCACCTTCGGTTCTTTCCTTTCCATTAAAATAGATAGCCTTCATATGGGGAACATCAATAATTCCTTTAATCTTGCCATCTTCAATAATCGGAAATTGCATTACAATGACACTATTTCCGAACTTATCCCTTAAATCATTAAATACTTTTGAAAAATCAGCATTTTCCTCATCAAGTTTGCTTATCACAAACATTATTGGTGTTTTTTTGTCGTTAATTTCCTTCCAGGCTTTTTCAGTCACTACCTGAAGCCCGTGCTTTTCTTTAATCAGCTTTAACAGTGCTTCCTTTTCAAAATCAGTCAGTGAGTTGTAATCAGAAGTTCTAACGTGATCTAGATGTTTCATGTGCGTGTCTCCTCTGTTAGAACTATTGTAACAAACTCACCACTTACGTTCAAGCATAAGAAAAGGGGCCGAAGCCCCTTGTTTAAGTTTTTGGAATGCGAACGATCATTGCTTCACCAGTTACGATCTTTTCATAACCACGCTCTACGAACAGCGAGTCCAACTCGTGTGCTAATTTCACGTTTCGAATGATCGGTTCTGCGATATT
>CAZMCJ010000214.1:0-1613 GCA_964564795.1 uncultured Eubacteriales bacterium
AGCCGCTAAATGGTATGACGGCGGAAAAGCACGACTCATTTATTAGCCCAACCAAAAACGGAAAAATTATAATGGAGTTTTCAGGCAGGGAGCTTATAAGGGGTGAGCCGGATGCCTCGTCTTTCCCATCAGGCGGGTTACGTAACACCTTTGAGGCGAGGGGCTACACTGCGTGGGATTGCACATCACCCGCATTCTTAAAAACAAATGCAGCGGGTGTAACTCTTTGTATTCCAACTGCTTTTTGCTCCTACACTGGGGAAGCATTGGACGAAAAAACTCCACTACTTCGATCCATGGAATTAATTAACAAGCAAGCACTCCGTCTTTTACACGTTTTGGGGGATAAAAATGTGCAAGGTGTTACAACAACAGTCGGAGTGGAGCAAGAATACTTCCTTTTGGATAAGGAAATATTTAAAAAGAGAATGGATTTAGTGTTCACAGGGCGCACCATTATTGGGGCTTGTCCACCAAAAGGTCAGGAGTTTGAAGACCATTATTTTGGTGTTATAAAGGAGCGTATTTCCTCCTATATGAAAGAGCTTGATATTGAGCTTTGGAAGATGGGAGTTACTGCCAAAACAAAGCACAATGAAGCGGCGCCCGCCCAATATGAGCTTGCTCCGGTTTACACAACCACAAATATAGCGTGTGACCAGAACCAGCTTATTATGGAAACAATGCAAAGGGTGGCTGATCACCATAATTTGGCGTGTCTGTTGCATGAAAAGCCATTTTCCTACATAAATGGTTCGGGCAAGCACAACAACTGGTCAATTTCCACCACCTGTGGACGAAACTTGATAAATCCAGGAAAAAAACCAAAGCACAATATAGAGTTTTTGGTGTTTATTTGCGCTGTAATAAGGGCGGTGGATAAGTATGCAAAGCTACTACGCCTAAGCGCTGCAACACCAGGTAATGATCATCGTTTGGGTGCGTGTGAGGCACCACCTGCAATAATATCCATCTTTATGGGTGACGATTTAACAAACCTTTTGCTATCCATTTCTGAGGCGAAAACGGTGCCAGAGCAGCTTGTACGGTTTATCGAGGTTGGTGTGCAAACAATGCCGCAAATCAAGAGCGATAATTCAGATAGAAACAGAACATCACCATTTGCTTTTACCGGCAATAAGTTTGAGTTTAGAATGTTACCATCTTCTGTTTCGGTTTCCTTCTCCAATACAGTTATTAACACAATCGTTGCAGAAACATTGGAGGACATTACAAACCGTCTTTCAATAACCTCTCAAGAGGATATAGTTTCGGAGGTTTACGAGATTGTAAAGGATATCATAAACCGTCACAAAAAGGTTTTATTTAATGGTAATGGGTATGGTGCTGAGTGGGTTGTGGAGGCAGAGAAGCGCGGACTTCCTAACCTTTCTAACATGGTTGATGCGGTGCCAACACTTATTGAAGAAAAGACCGTTTCATTATTTGAGAAATATTCTGTTTTATCCTATAATGAATTGCATGCCAGGTACGAGATTATGCTGGAGCAATATATTAACCAAATAAATTTAGAAGCAAAAACAATGATTTATATGGTGGAGAGAGAAATAATTCCAGCTGCAAACTCGTATGCAAAGGAGCTTAGCGAAACG
>CAZMCJ010000215.1:0-1600 GCA_964564795.1 uncultured Eubacteriales bacterium
TTCGCGTGTTTCGCTTGCGCGGATTTGTATCCCAAATATTAATGAAATTCATATTTGGATGTGTTAAAATATAGTTTAGGACAAATGCAATTAAGGAGGCGAAAGATTGAAAGTTTTTAGAATTTCAGTTATATCCATATTTTTAGTTACAGTATTAACAGGGCTAATGTGTGCAGGAGCAATGGCTTTTTATGTTTTTGTTTATTTGGATCAAGAGATTGGTATAGATCTGGATAAGGTTTCAATGAACTTAACAAGTATCGTTTATGCAAAAAATCCCGAAACAAATGAATATTATGAGGTGGAACGCCTTTACGCAAAGGAAAATAGAATTTGGGCGGAAAGTGAAGAAATCCCCGAAAATTTGAAGAATGCTTTTGTGGCAATTGAGGACGAGCGTTTTATGACACACAATGGTGTCGATTGGAAGCGTACACTGGGTGCAGCTGTTAACTATATTATTCCAACAGGTAAATCGTATGGTGGATCCACAATTACTCAACAGCTTATTAAAAATTTAACTTCGGAGGATGATGTTCGTCCTGATAGAAAAATTAAGGAAATTTTAAGGGCTCAAAATCTGGAAGAAAAGTACGAAAAAGACGAAATATTAACAATGTACTTAAATACAATCCATTTAGGAAGTGGTTTAAATGGTGTACAAACAGCGGCAAACACATATTTTGATAAAGATGTTAGCGGTCTTAGCCTAGCTGAGTGCGCAAGCATTGCCGGAATTACAAAATATCCAACAAAGTATAACCCTTTTTTAAATCCGGAGGAGAATAAGAAAAGGCAGCTTATTATACTTAATAAAATGCTTGAGCTCGAGATGATTACAAAAGAAGAGTATGAGGAGGCAAAAGCGGAAGAACTAGTATTTAATAAAGAGAAGGCAACAGAGGAAAAAGAAAGTCTTCAGTCATACTTTGTTGACGCAGTAATGGAAGATGTTATAAATGATTTAATGAAGCAAAAGGGATATTCTAAGCAAATTGCAACCCAAATGATTTATAATAGCGGTATGAAGATCTACACTACAATGGATCCAAATATCCAAAAGACAATGGATGATTTTTATAAAAAACCAGACTCATTCCAAAAGCTTTCCGGCACCACTCAACCAGAATCGGCTATGGTAATTATGGACCCATATAGTGGAGAAATTAAAGGCTTGGTTGGTGGTCGAGGTGACAAGACAGGAAACAGAACACTCAACAGAGCAGTAGATAGTTACAGACAACCGGGTTCAACATTCAAGCCAGTTTCGGTTTATGCACCTGCTTTTGAAAAAGGCATAATAAATTATGGAACACCTGTTGTGGATGAGCCTGTATTTGTGGAAACGCAAAGGCCAAAGAACTATTATACAGGGTTTAAGGGTCCTATGACAATCGAAACTGCGGTTGCACTATCGGTTAACACAGTTGCCCAAAAAATATTAATTGATATGACGCCGCAGGTGTCCTTTGACTTCTTGACTCAGAAGCTTGGGTTTACAAGTCTTGTTGAAAAAAAGGTTGTTGGCGATAAGGTGCAAACAGATATAATACCATCACTTGCACTTGGAGGAATTACAAAGGGGGTTTCTGTTAAGGAA
>CAZMCJ010000216.1:0-1599 GCA_964564795.1 uncultured Eubacteriales bacterium
ACAAGACCTATAACGGCATCTCTATTCTTTTCCATACTGCCAACCCCACGCAGGGCAACTCGGCAGTTCCATAATACATTTTCGAGTGTGACTTCTTTTGTTTTTTTTGCTTTTGTCGCTTTCGCCATATGTTTTCCTCTTTTCCGGGTCGGAGGAGCCTATCCTTCCGTGTACCCATTCTTATTCTATATACCTAAATGTCCCTTAAATAGGCTCTTAATCTTCATTATCATCCTTATCAGTAATTTGGTCAGTAGCACCTCCGGATCGTATCCACTCATCAACTTCGGTGAGCTTGAATTTCCATAACCTTCCGACTTTATATGCTGGCATATTTCTTTTTGCAATCCATTGTAAAACGGTTTCCCTACCAACACCAAGATGCGCCTGTACCTCTTTTAATGTAGACCATTTTTCAATATTCTGGTCGCTCATGAATAAACCTCCAATATCTTATGCTGCTATTTGCATTCAAATTTTGCATTTACGGTTATGCAAAACATCCTCTTATTATTAGGAAAACAGTTGTTTCCGTCACAGTCCTGCATCTCCCATATGCAATCCCAGCTCCCCTCAAAACCACGGGCATTATAGCCTGTGGTTATTTTTATGCTTTCACCCGGAGGGATGTCAGGGATATCAAGGGTATCTGTATCTGCCCGCGGGCGAACCTCTGCGCGGTTAGAAAAAACGAGTTTTCGACCACGCCATGTCTGCTTTCCATCGTTTTGAATCACCCAAGTGTGTTGAAATTTACCGTGCGCCGTAGTGGAATATGTCCTTTGAGGCTGAAATGACACATACGCACTATCGTTCGGATAAAGTGGTGTGGGTATTATCATTGGTTCGTTGTCAGGCTCAGACAAAAAGCGTTGAAATTCCATAGCAACGATATCATCCACATTTTCAGTATCGTTTAAAATAAATAATTCGAATTGCGATGATAGCGCTCTTGTAAAGGCTTTACGGTTTTCTTCCGCGGTGGGTGGAATCGCAAATGCCATCATTGCTTTACGCAAATTGTCGCTGCTTATGTTTTTTGAAAAGAAATCTGATAAACCCACATTATCGATTGGACTTGGAAAGCTCGCTCTCATATCCGCTGTAAGTTTGCGATCACCTTTATAAAGCATTCGTTGAGTTTCTAAATCGCGGCTCGTTTGCCTCCATGAAGAAATAACAAAGTGCTTGCTTCCGGCAAATTGAAAACATCGTGTAACGAAGAGGCCTTGATTTTTTTGATTATCCATGACTGGATAAATCATCTTGAAATACTCAGATAGTTTCATAAAAACCGCCTCCCTTTCAATGTACCAGCTTTTGTACCACCTGTACCACCGCAGGTGGATTTTTTGTACCATTTTGCCTCTGTATCATAAAGTCAGGTGGTAAGGCTACGCGTGGCGACAACCACGATACAACTATTTGGAAAATATTATACCACAATTCTGTGCAACAATCAATCCTTATGCACAAATCGAGTTATAAACATTTATAGAAAGTTGTTAGTGGTCTGAGCAAGTACACCCATACCATCTAAAATACATTCAATGCCTGATTTGCAATAAGGGCAAAGGATACACAAATCGTTCAACACAG
>CAZMCJ010000217.1:0-1594 GCA_964564795.1 uncultured Eubacteriales bacterium
CTTCAAAGTAATCCTTATATATCTTATGGCAGTTTTGCTCTTTCTCAAGCTGGCTTTTGGCAAGTTTTATATCCTTTATAGTAAACTGAACGCTGTTTACTCCCTTGTATGTATTGATGTCCACATTGCATACCAAATCCGCCACATCTCCACGACTAACTGGCAACTCAACCATTTTTGTTGAGAAGATGAAACCGTTTATAGTTTTTTCCCCTTTTTTTATTGTCATACGAATATGCTTATCATCACTTATTGGCATAATATCAATGATTTGCACGTTCTCTATTTTAAAAACAGGCATAGAATTCCCAACACCATATGGCTCTAAGGCTGTTAGTTGCTTCACATTTGCAACTGTTATATCCTCGCCTTCTAGCACTGTGTCCACCTTAATTGTATGAACCATTTTGGATAAATCCAAATTTTCCCTTGCATATTCAACTATTTCCCGCTTAAATTTTGAAAGGTTTCCAATGTCAAGCGAAACCCCCGCTGCAAGCTCATGCCCACCAAACTTAGAAAGCAAATCAGTTGTGGAAAGCAATGCATTGTAGAGGTTAAACCCTTTAATGCTACGCCCCGAACCTTTTGCCATACCATCTGCTATTGAAAGTAGTATTACCGGGCAATTGTGTATTTCACTTATGCGTGATGCAACAATCCCAATTATACCATGGTGCCATTCTTCCCTTGCAAGCACCACAATCCTGTCCCTCTCTGCACTAAAATCTTCCTCTTTTAGCATTTGCAAAGCCTCGTCCATAATTTGTGATTCCATCCGTTGTCGGTTTTGGTTTTCTTCGCACAACTCCATTGCCAGTGCGTTTGCAACTGTATTTTCCGCTGTTAAAAATA
Organism: uncultured Eubacteriales bacterium; assembly: GCA_964564795.1. Taxonomy (GTDB): domain Bacteria; phylum Bacillota; class Clostridia; order Oscillospirales; family RGIG577; genus CAZMCJ01. Next base: position 856 of record CAZMCJ010000217.1, read on the forward strand.
AATTAACAGCACGCTTTGCGCACCCAACTCTACCCGCCGCATTTATTCGTGGAGCAATAGTATAGCCAATCGTGCCAGATGTAATTTTTTTATCACCAAATAATCCTGATTTTGCAAAAAGCGCCTTAACTCCTGTTTTACGGCTACCTTGCAAAACCTCCAATCCTTTGCCGATAATTATCCTGTTTTCTTCCACAACGGGCATAACATCTGCGATTGTTCCAATTGCAACAAGGTCAATATATTGGTAAAAGAAGTCATTATCTAATTCAAGTCCGAGTTTTGTTTGAATTGCACAAATAACTTTAAAAACAACACCAACTCCCGAAAGCTCTTTAAATGGATATGTTGAGTCCTCCCTCTTTGGGTTAATAACTGCAATCGCATTTGGAAGTACTTCCCCACAGGTATGGTGGTCTGTCACAATAACATCAACCCCCAAATCAGCTGCCGTTTGTAGTTCCTCCAATGCTGTTATGCCGCAGTCAACCGTTATAATAAGCTTTGTTCCGTTCTGTGCAATATCATGTATTGCACTAAGACTTATACCATATCCTTCCTTCATTCTGTCAGGTATATAAAAATCAACATCCGCACCATTGTTTTTAAGGTATGTATAAAGTGTTGCGGTGGATGTTACACCATCAACATCATAATCACCAAAAATTGTTATCTTTTTTTTGGCATTTATCGCCTCTATTATTCGGCTTCCTCCCTCTTCCATATCGTTTAACAAAAA
>CAZMCJ010000218.1:0-1093 GCA_964564795.1 uncultured Eubacteriales bacterium
TCCTTTGCACCCACAACATATTTAAGGAAGAAGGAGTAGGCGCAGCTGTTGTAGCTCTCTATTTTGGTTGCACTGCTTAGCCCATCTTTGAAAACCTTTTCTAACATTATCCTGTCACTCAAAGTTGGGCTGTTAACATATTTTGCACCCCGCTCAATCGCCGCAACTGCGTGCTCGTGTTTTTTATTTTCCTTATAGTAATTAAGGGCAGTGTTTTTCTCCTTAAAATTCTTTGCAATGTAATCAAGGGCAAGCTTTTCCAAATAAATATTATCAGCACAATTTAAGTATTCGTTTGCATCCGCAATTTTTGCGCCCTTATTTTTCTTTAATGCGTCCAAAATAATTTGTGATGGCTGCATTGACCCACCTTGCATATCACTGTTTTCATAAAGCAAATAAAGCATATCGTTTGCAAGGCAAGAGCAGGCATAAACGTTATAAAGCTCCATAAAAATCCGCTCCCTACCCGTCGGACTAAGGGTTATGCCACCCTCCTTTAGCCCTTCCTTTTCCTTATCGTTAAACACTCCGCTTTCGCTAACCGACATAGGGAATATCCCATCATTAACGCCAATCATAAACAGGCACTTTACACCGGTTGCACGCACCTTATCTGCTGAGGCAAACACAACCTGATCTAGAGATGTTGGGATTATTGATAAATCGTAGCTTTTAAATGCACCCTTTAGCGTTTCAAAAAATGCCTTTACCGATATATCTTCTCCTCCCATAACCTCAAAAATTTGATCTAGCACCTCTGTTACAATGTCCCACAGCATCTTATATTCACTTGCAAGGGTTAATTCTCCCTCTTCCTCAAATGAGGTGGCTTTAGCCTTTGCCTTTTCAGGAAGGATAATATCAAGCAAAAAATTGTATAGCGCGTGTAAGCGTTCTTCGCACTTCTTGCCTTTTGCAATATCATTTTTTAGCTTTACAAGTGGTATAGTCACCCTTTTGCGCAATCCTTCAAGCTCTAACAGTAGCTCCGCTTTTTCTTCGTCGCTTAAGTTCTCACCCTTTTGAGCAGGATTTAGGTAAAATGGCTCTAACCACTTTTTGCCCTTTATCCCCCACTTTAGCACGTAGT
>CAZMCJ010000218.1:1103-1571 GCA_964564795.1 uncultured Eubacteriales bacterium
GTTTTCCAAAATGTCCGTTTCCCTGTCGTCAAGCCCCCCGAAACCACTCTTTAAAAATCTAAAAACGCTCTCATAATCGAAGTTATTTATAAGGATTTCCACTCCACTTAAAATTGCAACGATAATGGGCTTTGATATTATCTTAATGCTGGTGCTTAAAAAAATCGGAATATTGTGCTGAGTAAAAATGCACGAAATAACATCGCTATATTCGTCAATATTGCGTGCCACCACTAAAATATCTTTATATTTATATCCCTTTTCCAATACGTTTTTCTTGATTTCGTTTGCAAGAAGCTCCACTTCCATAAAAACGTTGTCGCACGAAAAAATTTGTGGCACGATATTTTTTGCAAACTCTTGTTCCACCCTAATCTCGGTATATTCAACAGCATTTTTTTTGCACAGCAAAGTAAGTGCATTAAGGGTATTTTTTGGTACTGTAAACTCGTCCCCACTTTCGCTCGT
>CAZMCJ010000219.1:0-1562 GCA_964564795.1 uncultured Eubacteriales bacterium
CAAGGTCGAAGGACCTATTCCATTGCCAACTGAACAAAAAACGATTACTGTTTTGAGTTTGATGCAGAAGAAATATACGCATCTTTCGTACAGCAATACGGAATCGACCTAGTAGATGTTGATTTTTTGCATTGGTACAAATTCAAAGCCTTGTTTGCAGGGCTTACAAATGAAACACCTTTTGTTCGGAAAGCACAACTAAGAACAAGAGATACCTCAAAACTAAAAGGTAAAGAAAAAACAGAAGTTGAGGAAGCGAAACGCAAAGTACAAATACCAACGAGTATAACAGTAACGGAGCGCAACCAAGATAAAGAAGTATATGAAAGACTAAAACAAGGGAAACCGATAGATGACTTATTGGAAGGAGGTTGATTATGGCTAGTTATGATGGCACACTTACGTTTGACACTAAGATAGATCAAAGCGGCTTTTCGAGTGCTTTTTCTAAGTTGGGTGACGTAGCCAAAACCTCTATGAAAGCTATTAGCGCAGCTATGGCGGTAACGTGGGCTGCACTGGCAAAGGGAATACAAACCGGTGTTAAATATAACGCACAGATGGAGCAATTTCAAGTATCGTTCCAAACAATGCTAGGAAGCGCAGAAGCTGCCTCAAAAATGGTAGCTGACTTAAAGAAATTTGCAGCAGATACACCATTTGAAATGCCTGATATAGCTAAAGGCACACAAACCTTATTGGCATTCGGAATATCAGCAGACACAGTGATGGACACTATTAAAATGCTGGGCGATGTTTCTTTGGGCAATAAAGATAGATTTGACAGCCTAACCCTTGCCTTTGCACAGATGAGAAGCACGGGCAAATTGACGGGGCAAGACTTGCTTCAAATGATTAACGCAGGGTTTAACCCATTGAATGAAATGGCCAAGATGACGGGCAAGTCCATCGGGGAGCTAAAAGAAGAAATGGCGAAAGGCGCTATATCTGCGGATATGGTAACGGAAGCTTTTCAACACGCAACACAAGAGGGCGGTCAATTCTTCAACGCAATGGAGTCGCAATCTAAGACATTATCAGGGCAATGGGATAACTTGAAAGATGACTTTAAATCCATGCTTGGCGAAGTAACGAGTGGGCTTACCAGCTCTATCCAGCACACGGCATTGCCCTTATTACGCAACTTCATGGAACAGCTACAAACGGCATTCAATGAAGGCGGTATAAAAGGGCTTGTAACGACGCTAGGTGATGTTATGGCGCAGGGAATAGGCGAGATAGTTAAATATATTCCCAAGATGATAGCTACTGGCGTAGACGTGATTAAAGGCTTTTTGTCAGGCATTAAAAAGAATGCAAAAGACGTGGCGAAATCGGCAACTTCAGTAATAAAATCATTCGTTGATGGGCTAGTTGAGCTGCTGCCAGCTATATTTGAAACTGGTGTTGAAGTACTAATCAGTTTAGGAGAGGGCATTGCTAAAGAATTGCCATATATCATACCTAAAATTGTAGAAGGCTTCTTTGATTTATTGATATCCCTTATTACAGACCTTCCGCGATTGTTCGAGGTCGGGTTAAGCATTGTAAAAGGCTTGTTT
>CAZMCJ010000220.1:0-1561 GCA_964564795.1 uncultured Eubacteriales bacterium
CATGATAATGATCGGAAAAAAACCGCCATTGCAATGTCTTGGCCTTGTCGAAAATCCATCCATACTTTATAAGCAAGATAGGTGTTCCCCCGGTTGCAGTTATAGAACATATTTACGCAGTATCGCCAGGATTACTCTCTTAACTAAGGTTTTGACAGTTGGCTTTGTGTGTTTATTTATGGTAGTAGCGGTTGGGCTGATGATAAATTCTTGCCAAAATTTCTCGCGGAGGCTAGAACTGGCAACAAGGGGAGTTACTAATCTGGGATTTTTCTCAATTGCCTGCTCAAGAGTAGATTTAAAGAGATCAAAATTTGTGGCTATTGTATTAAAATGTCTCGCCCCCTTGTTTGTTTCAATTATGACAAGAGATACTCCGGCACGAGAATTTAAATTGGGATGATACTTTTCTATTCCCCAAAAATCACCTATGGTTATGTCGCTACCGGAAGTTAAGGCTTTTGCAGGGCAGGCAAAGCAGGACGGTCTTGCAAATATACCGCTCCCAAAGCCTCTGCCAAAAGAACTTTCGTAAAATATGCTTTTGTAAACCGGTGAATTATTTTTATCTATTTGCGGAATCTGATCGAATATCGCGAAATAATTACTTGCGATATTCCCTTGAGGGTCACTCTCTTTATAGCGCATTGTCAAATAGCGGATGTTATGCAAACTTGCTTTTTGGCAAATCTGTTCGAGAAACACTTTAAAAACCTTTGGCGATGGGCAGCTATGACATATAACGTTGACTGCCAATAAATTGTCGTATTCTTTTTGCAGATAATTTCTTAAGGCTAAAATTTGGCACGGCACACCGGTGAATAAAACTTGCCTGCCGGCATCCAAAAACTGTTTTGCGATTTTATAATTCTTTCCTATTTGAGACTGCACATACTTGCTACCCATAAATTGCGGGAGCCCTGATATTCTCTCGGTAAAATCATGTATTATTGACAAGTCGTCATGTAACTTTGCACCAAAAACAACACCATGATTATTGATGATTTGACTTGCTAAATGGAAAAATACCCCTCCTGAGGCACTGCTTCGTATAACGTTAAGGCTTTTGGAGACAGCGGCATAAACTTTTGGCTCAATTGTTTTTTTGAATGTATGATTAACAGGGCATACTTTTTTACATAAACCGCATTTAATGCAATTTTGTTCATTTACTGAGGGGTATAAAAAGCCCTTTTCATCGCTTTCCATACTTATAGCATTAACAGGACAAACAGAATAACAAGCGGCACATCCGCAACAATTTGATCGAACCGTGATTTGCATTTCAGAACCTTTCTGTTTATACAGAGAGGTTCTCAAAAATTAATGAATTATCAGATTTTCAGCGACGGCCCGCTTGCGTGAACCCGCAACCTTAAACTTTTCAGGAACATCTCCGCATAAAATGAACGCGACTATTACTTCAGCGGGCGAAACCTTTAAACTCTGCTGTAGGAGCCGGTTTGAGCGGGGGGGGGTAAACCAGTTTAATATACAATGAGCGACCTTGTTATAATGCAGAGCATAGCAAAGGTTCATAATATATATACCCGCATTTGTT
>CAZMCJ010000221.1:0-1556 GCA_964564795.1 uncultured Eubacteriales bacterium
TAATCCACATCAGAATATTGCAACTCAATGACATCACAAAAACGTATTCCCGTATGCAGGCAAAAAACAAATGCTCTTTTAATCTCCGGGTTTTGCCCTTCATACGCTGTGCTCATTAGCTGTTTTACTTCCTCTTGGCTTAAAACATCCTTTCTTAAGGCCTGAGCATCAATTTTGCATTTTACCCCCTTACATGGATTGCCCGGCATTATTTGCTGTTCAATAGCATAAAGTATAAATTTTTTAAAACGCTGATAGTATCCATGCGCCCCCTCCCCTGTGCTTTTGTCCTCCAAATATTCTACAAACCTCTCAACCATTTCCCGGCTTATCTGACCGGGTTTTATGTTGTTTTGATACATTGGGTACTCGTCTGCCAAAAAGCCCTTAAAACGCCTTAAAACACCCTCCATCATCCTGATATCTTTCTTTGTGTACCTATCAATATAATCCTGAAACGCATCCAAAAAATTCACGCCTCTGGGCTTAAAAATCGTCAATCCTGTTTTGTCCTTTCTCAGTTCCTGCTCCCTTTTATATCTGATCTCTTTGGCAAGTTCTAAAGTTTGTTTATTAGCTTGTCGCTCTATCGGAGTTCGTGGATTGAAAATTAAATATCGGCTTAAATATTCACGCTTCCGGTCTTTTCTAATAACCTCCCGCTCGTTGGCCTCATCATAAACCTTTGAATATCCCAAATAATATTCTAAATACAAGCTGCTGCGGCCATCAGATAGCTTTTTTTCTTTTAGCTTGGGATTGTCTGTGCTGTGCTGCTCAATTTTTGCCATGATATTAGATCTTTAATTGTTTTTATATTCCTTTCTTTGAACAAAGATATATATAATTTTTCTCAGGTGGCCAATAGGTGGCCAAAAAAAACATATCATTATACATATAAAGGAATGTATTAGCAAAACAAAGTATCCTAATATCCTTATTTTCAATGCTCTTAATTTCTCTTGTTTTACCTTGTTTGGTGGGTTGTGTATCGGCTCTGGGTACTCTTTAAAAACCACAAAGCCCTGTTTTTCAAACGATTAACAGGGCTTTTGTGCCACATAGGTGGCCAAAGGGTGGCCAATTTCAACATAAACCACAAAAAAACCGCACCAATTTCCTGATGCGGCTCTTTTTTTTAGTTTAATGTTCACAAGGGCAAAAAATCATTTAATATCTACCCTGCTCCTTTCTTTGATTTTGCAAATATAATGGCTTACCATCCATATACAATTTCAACTGTGGACAATTCATTAGATCCATAACCTTTGCCGCTTGATCCGGCATTATTACCCCTGACCTCAGAATTTCCAAAAAGAGTATTTTCATCTCCTTTGTTAGTTTGATAGGCTCCTGCATAGCTGTTATAACTTATCAATTAATTCCTTTAATGCTTCATCGCTTATCATTATTGTATAAAGCCCAAAGGCCTCAGCGATCTTTTCCCGTTGTTCGTCTGTATAAAACCCTTCTTTTAGTATTGAAAGCAACAACAATTTTGCTTCCCGGCTTAACTTTTGGTCATTCATTGTTCATTTGATTTATTAATTGGTTTA
>CAZMCJ010000222.1:0-1542 GCA_964564795.1 uncultured Eubacteriales bacterium
AGTGCAATAGATACCCTCTTTGCACCTGAGAAGAGATTAGAGCGGCAGAACAAGTGCAATAAACGCCATTTTTGCACCTCTGCGCTTGAAAAGAGTATAAAGAAAATATAGATATGGAAAAGAAAAAGGAAGCCTGCTTAGTTTGCGGTGAGGAGTTGCAGTACTTTGCTGTTGACAGGGAGATGGAATGTGTCTATTGTCATCGCAAGTTTATGAGTAAGGCCTCATGTAAAGCAGGACACTATGTTTGTGACGAATGTCACAGCAAAACAGCTGTCCTGCATATAGAGGAGTTTTGCCTGAAAAGCCAATCTAAGAATCCGTTGGAAATAGCCGTCAAGTTGATGGAAGATCCGTATGTTTACATGCATGGACCTGAGCATCACGTGCTTGTTGGAAGTGCTTTGCTTACGGCATATCATAATTGTGGCGGGCAACTTGATCTTCCGGCGGCCCTTGACGAGATGCGTGCGCGTGGAAGCAAAGTTCCTGGCGGAGCTTGTGGCTTTTGGGGATGTTGCGGTGCCGCCGTGAGTACAGGAATGTTTGTGAGTATAGCAACAGGAGCCACTCCCCTTTCCAATGAGACATGGGGGCTTTCAAACAGGATGACGGCTTGTGCATTGCACTCTATCGGTGATATTGACGGTCCCCGCTGTTGCAAACGAAATGCTTTTCTTGCTATTCGTGATGCGGCTAAGGTTGTAGATAAACAATTGTCCATAAAGATGGAAATGCCCGATTCAATCGTCTGTACATTCTATCAGTTCAATAAGCAATGCATCGGCAAGCGATGTCCTTTTAATCCCGTTAATCATTAAAAAGATTGGGTGTATCTATAAAAAAGATTATTTACATTTGTAAGACAAAATCGAACTATTAATTAAAGTAAATTAAGATGATATTTTATTTTACCGGAACGGGAAATTCAAAGTGGATAGCTGAATTGTTAAGCAAAAAACTTGAGGAAGAGATGGTTTCTATCAATGATTTATTGAAAAGTGAACTCACTTCGTATGAGTTTAATGTTAAGCCAAAGGAACGAATTGTACTTGTTTTTCCGGTTTATTCCTGGGGGTTGCCTACCCCGATCAAGATATTTATTGACAGGCTGACTTTGATAAATGTGAATGATAAGGGGCTTTATGCAGTAGCGACTTGCGGCGATAATGCCGGACTGACAAATTTGATGCTGAAGAAGAAACTTGAAGAAAAGAATTTGCGACTGAATTCCTGTCATACAGTGCAAATGCCGAACTGTTACATTGTGATTCCTGGATTTGACGTGGACAGCAAGGAGGTAGAAGAAGATAAAATAGCTCATGCTGAAGCGAGAGTTGATCTGATTGTTAAGGCAATTCTTGAAAATCGGCAGGATGACACTCTTTACCGCAAGGGAAAGATTGCATGGTTGAAATCCAAAATGATTTACCCTTCTTTCATTAAATATACCCACAAGACCAAATTTTATGCTACAGAGGCATGTAACCATTGCGGGCTGTGTGCAAAACTCTGCCCGATGAATAATATTACCATAAAGGA
>CAZMCJ010000223.1:0-619 GCA_964564795.1 uncultured Eubacteriales bacterium
TTTAAGGAGCTATCGGACGATGTTTCAATAACCTTAGATAGCGAAAATGATTTAACATTCCTTGGTCTTATCTCTATGATGGATCCACCACGTCCTGAATCTAAAAAAGCAGTTGAAAAGTGTATTCAAGCATCTATTAAACCTATTATGATAACAGGTGACCACAAGGCAACTGCAAGCGCAATTGCAAGGCAAATTGGAATATTGACAGATAGTGGACGTGCAGTTGATGGTTCCGAAATTGAAAACCTTACAGATGAGGAGCTTATGACTTTTGTGGAGGATGTTTCGGTTTATGCACGTGTTTCCCCGGAGCATAAAATAAGAATTGTCAAAGCATGGCAAGATAAGGGCAACATTGTTTCTATGACAGGTGACGGAGTTAACGATGCTCCAGCACTAAAGCAAGCAAATATCGGTGTTGCTATGGGTATAACCGGGTCCGAGGTTGCAAAGGACGCTGCATCAATGGTGCTAACTGATGATAATTTTGCAACAATTGTAAAAGCTATTGAAAATGGTAGAAACGTTTATGCAAACATTAAAAATTCTATAAAGTTCTTGTTATCTGGTAATACTGCGGGAATTGCAGTTGTTTTGTATGCCTCGTTTATGTCGC
>CAZMCJ010000223.1:629-1536 GCA_964564795.1 uncultured Eubacteriales bacterium
TAGTGATGTAATGAAAGAAAAACCACGGCCATTAAACGAATCAATACTAACTAAGGATTTTATGTTTGATGTTATATTAGAGGGGATTATAATCTCCATAGCAACAATCATAGCCTTTTATATTGGTCTTGATAAAGGTGGTGCACCACTTGGCAGCACAATGGCATTTGCAACCCTTTGCCTATGCCGTTTAGTTCATTCCTTTAACAGCAAGTCTAAACGAGCAATATTGTTTACAAAAAAGATGTTTAACAACGTTTATTTGTGGGGGGCATTCTTTGTTGGATTCATTGCATTAAATGTGGTGTTATTAGTTCCGTTTCTTCAAAATATTTTTGCTGTTGTGTCTTTAGGAAATCTAATATTTACTATCTATGCACTTTCTTTAGTGCCACTTATAACAATTCAAGGAATAAAGTTAATTTTGCACAAATAAAGTTTTAAATGGTGTGGAGGGTAACTCTCTACACCATTTTTTTTGTGCACATTGATTTTTATGAAAATTGTATGTTATAATAAATGCTTAGATGATAAAACTAGATGCAAGGAGCAAGAAAATGAGAAATTTTACTATAAAATTTTTAAGTGCTGTTTTTACTGTTGCTGTCGTACTTTCAATCCTTACCAGCAGTATATATATGGTTTGTATTGATAGGGGAGTGTATCGGAAGGCATATGTTAACAATAACACATCATCATACACCAATATGTCCAATGAGGATTTAAACATAGTAACAAACAATCTTTTAAACTACTTAAGTGGCAAACGTGATAGTCTTGATATGACAGCAACGATTAATGGCGAGGAAAAAGAGGTGTTTGACGAAAGGGAAAAAGCACATATGATTGATGTAAAAATCCTTTTTAACACATTGATGGGAACCGTTGTTATCTCCTTTTTGCTTGC
>CAZMCJ010000224.1:0-1531 GCA_964564795.1 uncultured Eubacteriales bacterium
GTTATTATCACAATGGCAGGCGGATCAAAGGCATATGGCGACTGGGCAAGCTCCAAAATCACATCCAGACCCGGCGCTTTGCTTGCAACAAGTGCGCTAGGTGGGCTTATCTTCATAGACGACTACTTTAACTGTCTAACTGTTGGAACAGTTATGCGACCCGTTACAGACAAACACAACATTTCCCACGCAAAGCTTGCTTACATAATAGATGCAACAGCTGCTCCTGTTTGCATCATTGCGCCTGTTTCGTCGTGGGCAGCCTCCGTTATTTCTCAAATGAGCGATACAGGTCTTGACGGTATGAGCACCTTTGTAGCAACAATTCCTTTCAACCTTTATGCACTACTATCTATTGCTATGGTGGTTATTTTATCTATTTCCAAGCTTGATTTTGGACCTATGGAGCATTTTGAGTACGAGGCTATAAACAACGGTGTTCTAGATTCTCCCTCCAGCAATACTCTTTCAACAGGGGACGAGCTTTCCTCTATCCCCGTGTCGTCAAAGGGTAAGGTTTTTGACCTTATAATCCCAATATTCACTCTTATCATCACCTCTATTCTATCAATGCTTTTCATTGGTGGATACTTTGATGGAGGTATGACAATCGCCGAGGGATTTGGTGCTACTGACGCGGGTGTTGCCCTTGCCCTTTCCTCCTTCGTTACCCTTGTTATAACTTTTTTTGTGCTTGTGCCACGAAGGGTTATTGGCTTTAGGGAGTTTATGAGTGGTATCACAATCGGTGTTAAATCAATGGTTCCCGCATTCGTTATTCTAACGCTTGCGTGGACAATCAGCGGTGTTTGCCGCAACCTTTTGAACACCGGTGTTTATGTTGGTAACATTGTTTCCGAATCCAATATGCCGGTTGCGCTTATCCCTGCAATCATCTTTATTGTTGCGGGCTTTCTTTCCTTCTCGATGGGAACATCTTGGGGAACATTTGGCATACTAATCCCTATCATTGCAACAGTTTGTGAAAGGGTTGCCCCTGGCCTTACAGTCATCGCCCTTAGCGCAACACTTGCGGGTTCCGTTTTTGGCGACCACTGTTCACCAATATCGGATACAACCATACTTGCCTCCACCGGTGCAAATTGTGACCATCTTGACCACGTTTCCACCCAGATGCCATATGCCCTTTTAACTGCGGCGTGCTGTTTGCTTGGCTATTTAGTGGCAGGCTTCACACAAAGCTTGTTCCTAACACTTGGCACCAGCTCATTTGCGCTTGTTGTTTCCATAGTTGTGCTACACAAAATCTCCCTTGCTAAGGAAGAAAATCTGCACAAGGCAAAACCCGTTAATAATTAAAAAACATAAGGCTGTTTCGTTTGTGCTTAGAAGCATAAAAAATGGACATTGAATAAAAAAACCTCCAATTGTAGAATATAATTACTACAATCGGAGGTCTTTTTACTGTCTATTTTCTATGGAGCGGTTCACGCGCTGCACTTGCTTTGTATTTACTGTTATTTTTCTGCTCTCACGCCGTTTTTATCTACCTCGCAGCCATCAATTTTGG
>CAZMCJ010000225.1:0-1527 GCA_964564795.1 uncultured Eubacteriales bacterium
CTATGTACTCCTTGTCCCCCTCCATAAGATACTCAACCACCTTTGTGCCTTTGTTAACACAAATTGGCAAAACACCAATTGCCATTGGATCAAGTGTACCGGTATGCCCCACTTTTTTGGTTTTGAGTATTTTTTTGAGGAGGCTAACAACTCTAAAAGATGTCATACCCTCCTCTTTAAAAACATTAATTATTCCATCCATTTTAGAACCTCTGTGATGATTTCTTTTTTAACCTCGTCCAGTGGTTTGTTTATAGATGCGCCCGCAGCACGATTATGCCCGCCTCCACCAAAGGTTTGGCAAACTGCCGAAACATCAACACTTTGGTTGCTTCGCATGCTTATCCGCCAGCCCGCTTTTTCGCATTCCTTGTATGTTATACCAACTTCAACCCCTTCAATCCTGCGTGGAATTTGGGCGAAGTAATCGGTATCATCCTCCATTGCTCCCGTTTGCTCACGCATTTCATGTGTAATTGTAACAGTTGCAATTTTGCCATCCGCAAAGAACTCCAGTGTGTTCATCACAAGCTTTTCCGCCTCTATCTGAGATCGCTTTTTAACGGTAAAATACTCGTAATTTATGTCGCTAAAATTGCCATAAACCTTATAAAGTTTTGCCGCAATTTCAAACGTCCTATCCGTTGTGTTGCTAAATTTAAAGCACCCTGTATCAGTTGTGATGGAAACATAAAGGCACTTTGCCATTTCCTCAGTAATCTCCACCCCTAGTTTTTCTACTATGTCAAAAATTATTTCCCCTGTTGCCGCAGCTTTAACGTTAATCAAATTAACAACTCCAAAAGCTGGGTTTGATGGATGGTGGTCAATGCAAACATCAATATTTTGGTAGCGTTCCCCCCGCTCCCCTAGCATTTTGCGCTCCGCCACATCAACAGATACAACTAATTCGGGCACAAATCCGCTTGGCATTTCCTCATAAGAGGATGCAATGGTTGCGTATTTTGGGGTAATTCCCTCTTCTTCCACCTCGACAAATGAAGTTTTTCCAAGTGCCTTAAGTGCAAGATTAAGAGCAAGCGCACTCCCCAGCGCATCACCATCAGGCTTAACGTGGGGAAGTATCGCAATATTATTTGAATTTTTTAGGATTTCTATGATTTTTTCCATTTCTATTTATCCTTAACATTTTTCATAACTTCGTTTATAAGCCCAGAAATGCGTGTTCCATGCTCGATTGAGTTATCATACTCAAATGTAAAAGCAGGGAGCATTCTTAGGTTAACACGATTCCCCATTTCGTGACGAATGAAGGAGGCGCTGCTGTTTAGTCCCTTTATTGCCTCTTTAATATTCACATCAGGGGTGAAAAAGCTAACCAAAACCTTGCAAAATTTTAAATCAGGTGTAGTTTTAACCGCAAGAATACTAATCATTGATGGTACTCTTGGGTCTTTCACCTCTCGCAAAATATTTGCAAGCTCCCGCTTAATTTCCTCGTTAATCCTATCTATTCTATATTTAGCCATTAGTTTCCTCCTATCCAAAAGAAGGTTCTAGCGCTTA
>CAZMCJ010000226.1:0-1527 GCA_964564795.1 uncultured Eubacteriales bacterium
CCCTCGATCAAATGATTTTTTTGGCAAAATCAGTTGTACGTGGCGTGAAACGTGCTTTGGTGGTTGTCGATATGCCTTTCGGTACTTACCAGGGAAACTCAAAAGAAGCCATAGTATCGGCCATTCGCATTATGAAAGAAACCCATGGCGACTGCTTGAAATTAGAAGGGGGCGAAGAAGTTTTGGAGTCGATTAAGCGAATTTTGAGCGCCGGCATTCCTGTTATGGGACATTTAGGTCTTATGCCTCAGTCAATTAACAAATACGGTTCCTACGCCGTGCGTGCCCAAGAAGGTGATGAAGCTGAAAAACTCATTCGCGACGCACATTTACTGCAAGATGCCGGTTGCTTTGCTTTGGTCTTGGAAAAAATTCCTGCAAAACTGGCCGAGAGAATAGCTTCAGAGCTAACCATCCCTGTTATCGGAATTGGCGCCGGCGGCAATGTCGATGGGCAAGTGCTTGTATTACACGATATGATTGGGCTAAATCAAGGTTTCTCTCCAAGATTTTTGCGCAGATATGCCAATCTTCAGGCCATCATGAACGATGCTATTTCGCACTATGTGGATGATGTAAAATCTGGCGAATTTCCCAACGAAAAAGAGCAGTATTAGCCTTATTCTCAATTCTTTATTATTTTGATTGAAAAATTTATTAGCACATCAAATTATTGATTTTTTAACAATTGTTTGATGTGTGCAAAAATGTGTACATTTTTTATTTTCGAATCTGACAATGAGAAAAAAATATATTATTTCTCTGATTACCATCTGTTTACAACTATTTATTTTTCCTATCCATGCTGCCGACACCAGATTTGTGCGGCAATACAAAACCGTTGCTCCCGAAAAGCTTGGTTTAAGCACGGTCAAACTATCAATTGTAGATAAAATAGCCAAGGAAGGCATCACGGCAAAAGCTTACCCCGGTTGCCAAATTGCCATTGCTAAAAATGGACAATTGGTTTACAATAAAGCTTTTGGCTATTTAACCAGCAATTATTCTCAAATGGCCAACAGTCAAACTTTGTACGAATTGGCCTCGCTTACCAAAACAACTGCTACTTTGTTTGCCGTGATGAAGCTTTACGACCAAGGAAAAATCAAACTGAACGACAAAGCATCCCAATATTTAAGATTTTTACATTTCAGCGATAAATCATGTATAACGATTGAAGATTTGTTGTTTCATCGGAGCGGTCTCCCCTCCTACTTCAATTTTCAAAGCCTCATCCTGACAAAAACAGATTCTATCGAGCAAAATTTTGATTTGTCAAAACCAAAATACGATAGCGAAAAGTATGCCTCTTTAGCGCATACCCGCACGGAAATTGCAGTAACTCCTCAAAAGTTTGATTTTAACGTTAACTCCAACATTTCCGACCCGATGGTTTTAAGCGCGTTCTTCCTTATGCCTTTGATGATGAAAATAAAAGGAAGAAAACATTCTCATAAACAGGCAAAAGACCAATATGTAAATTCTCCCACCTCTGCCGATGAACTTTTTGGCAGTACGGAAAGTTCC
>CAZMCJ010000227.1:0-1508 GCA_964564795.1 uncultured Eubacteriales bacterium
AGGAATGGGAATGACTAGGTGGGAGCGTATGGTTAAGGTTAAGCTACCACTTGCACTGCCTATTATTATGGCAGGCGTTAGAATTTCAGCGGTAACAGCAGTTGGGCTTATGACGCTTGCAACATTCATAGGTGCCGGAGGATTAGGGTCATTAGTAATTGCGGGAATGAACTCATCAAATAACTACCAAATTTTATGTGGTGCAATCCCAGCGTGTGCATTAGCACTATTTATTGACTTTGTATTTGCAAAAATAGAGCTTATGGTTGTGCCAATAAGCCTTAGAAAAGACGGAATGAGGGCGGATGGAACTACCGCACAAAAAGAGAAGAAAAAGCTCAAAGTTGTAGCGGCTATACTTAGCCTTACTATAATTTCAGCTATTGGTGTATATGCATATACCGCTTTTACTAAGGAACAAACCCTTGTAATAGCATCAAAAGCATATACTGAGCAATATATTTTGGCAAATCTATATGCGGATATTATAGAAGCTAATACTGACATAAAGGTGGAGCGAAAATTAGGTTTACAAGGAACAACAATTGCCCTTGGTGCAATCAAAACAGGGGAGATCGATATGTATGCAGAGTATACAGGAACAGCATATTGCGATGTTTTATCCTTGCCACCTATATCAGATAAGGCTAAAGTTTATGAAACAGTAAAGAAGGAATACAGCGAACGCTACAATGTTGAATGGCTAGAGCCACTTAACTTTAATAATACCTACGCTTTTGCAGTGAGGAAAGAAACAGCACAAAAATATGGGCTTGAAAATATAACAGACCTAATAAAAATTGCTCCTGAGCTTATACTATCCTCTACACTAGAGTTTACTAACCGAAGCGATGGGCTAAAGGGATTAAAGGAGCAGTATAATTCAAAATTTAAAAAGGAAATGACGGTGGAGGGAGCTCTCCGTTATATATCAATAAACGAGGGCAAGAGCGACGTAATAGATGCATTCACAACAGACGGGCTGCTAATGAAATATGATTTGCACGTTTTAGAGGACGATCTAATGTTGTTTCCGCCATATTCACCGGCTCTAATAGTTCGGGAGGAAGTGCTAGAACAGTACCCAGAGCTAAGAACATTGTTTGATGGGTTAAATGCTATTTTGGATAATGAAAAAATGCGTGAGTTAAATTACAGAGTAGATGAACTGATGGAAAGCCCTGAGGCTGTTTCTAAAGATTTTTTAATACAAAACAACCTGATAAAATAAAGAAAAAGGCTAACGCTTAATTGCGTTAGCCTTTTTCTTTAGACTATATTAAGTTCTGCAAATCAAGAACTTGGTCAGCAATAATTTTATCAAGCAAAAATGCCACTTCCTTAATTGCCTTAAGGGTTAGAAGGGGATTCTCTTGTTCGGCGCACAAAATAACTTCTTCAAGACAAAAGGTAACAGCCAAAATATCATCGTGTGGAAGAACGAGGTAGAATATTTTTGTGTCCTTATCCCACTCCTCCTTGAACTTTCTAGCATAAACACTAACCTT
>CAZMCJ010000228.1:0-1503 GCA_964564795.1 uncultured Eubacteriales bacterium
TGTAAGGGGTTTAAGTTTGGTTGCAGAGAGTGGATTTGAACCACTGACCTTCGGGTTATGAGCCCGACGAGCTACCGGACTGCTCCACTCCGCGGTATAAGCATTTGGAAAATGGTAGCTTTTGATTTTCTAAAACCACACGTTTTCTTGGTGCTGTATAAGAATACCACATATTACATCCATTGTCAAGCATTTTATCAAACATCCTATAAAAAACTATTCTACATCTTTTGTGCTAACTAATACTAACCCTTTGCTTTAAAATTTTAACCATATACGCTGATATAGCAATCTTAAAGAAATCCCCAATCAGAAATGGCACAACGCACATCATAAGAGTTTTGGTAAGATCCGATTTTGTGATGTACATAAACCACACACTACCCACAAAATAGCACGCTACAAGCCCAAAAATCATCGCAGCCACATATCTAAGAACACAGTTTTCGCTGTTATATTCGCTTATTTTGCCAACCACAAACGACGCCGCAATGTAGCCAATTATGTATCCCCCCGTTGGCCCTGTTAGCACCCCAGGTCCCCCCATAAGCTTTGCAAAAACAGGTATTCCTACCATTCCCATCATCACATATACTATTTGACTAATGGTTGCATTTTTAGCCCCCAAAAGCCCACCCGCAATGAATACAGACGCCATTGCAAGATTTATAGGCACGGGTGTTATCGGCAGTGGCAGTGCAATTTGCGAAAGCACACCTGTTAACGCCGCAAAAATTGCAATCATAGTTAAATCCCTTGTTTTGCTTATTCTTTTATTCATATATAATGCTCCTCTTTATTTTATATTTTAAATTATACATAACAAAAACCACATTGTCAACCTATTTTTAAATTTAGTTAACAATGCGGTTTATTTTAGTTATTCAAAGAATCTAATTATAAATGTTGAGGTAACAACAAGGGTATCCTCTTGATTAAAGCACTCTACCAGAAGCTTTATTTTCCCATCTTCCAGCTTTTCTGTAACCTCGCCACACACAGTAATTGTGTCATTTAGCTTTACTGCACTTTTAAATTTAATCTCTTGCCATAAGGTTGTTGAATTTGCACCGCACAACTTTGTCAAAACAGGACATATAAGGCCTGATGTTAACATTCCATGGGCAATGCGTCCGCCAAACATTGTCGTGCTTGCAAAATCCTTGTTTACGTGGTGCGCTGCATAGTCACCGCTTAAACCCGCAAACAGCATAATATCCGCCTCTGTTACGGTTTTTGCAAAGTATTCCTTTGCCCCAACCTCTATCTCATCATAGCTTTTTTTGTTAATTCCTATAAGGCTCACTTAACGTCACCCCCATCTTTTGCTGCCGTCATCTCCTCAACCGCTTGCCCCTGCATAACAAGTTCCTTATGTTGGTTGAAGCACTCTATATTAAGGTAAACGAGCTTGCTTTCCGCATCAATTTTTCCTACTTGGGCAACAGCTGTTACTGTATCCCCAATAAAAACAGGCGCAATGAAATCAAAGCTTCTGCTTTT
>CAZMCJ010000229.1:0-1501 GCA_964564795.1 uncultured Eubacteriales bacterium
GTTCTTACAGCATGTTCAAAACCAGCACCAGCACCAGCGCCTGCACCTACTCCAACTCCAGGAGCACCAGCCCCTGCACCCGCTCCTGCTCCTGCATCCGTTAAGCTGCTTTTTGCACACAACCAAACATCTTTGGATAGCCCGTTCCATCTAGGCGCTGTCAAATTTAAAGAAGAGGTCGCAAAGCTTTCTAACAATGCTATTGACATTGAAATTCACCCAGGTACACTTGGAACAAATGAAAGTGAATTAATAGAAAAGGTTAAGCTAGGCGGAGCAGATTTTTGTATAGCTTCCCCTTCTTTCATGAGCCAAGTTGGAGTTAAGGAAATTGACTTGCTAGGTCTAACATATATGTTTGATAGCTACGACCACTGGACCAAGGTTCTTGACGGTGAGTTCGGTCAAATCGTTAAAGATAGTGTTAAAACTACTACCAACAACGACTTCCAAATCCTTGCTTACTTTATAGCAGGTGTTAGAGATATCTATGCTAAGAAACCAATTAACACAATTGCCGACCTTAAAGGTCTAAAACTAAGAACTCAAAACTCTCCAATCGTTACTGATTTCTGGAAGGCTGTTGGCGCAGTTCCTGCATCTGTTGGCTGGGGCGAAGTTTACCAAGCACTTCAACAAAAAACTATTGAAGGCGCAGAGAATGCATATGCATATTTTGTTCTTCTAAACCATCACCAAACAGAAATGGGCAAATACATTACTGAGACCAACCATGACTTTGCAACACGCCCTGTTTTCGTTGGCGGCAAAAAATTTGATTCTCTAAGCGCTGATAACCAAAAATTTATCAAAGAAGCTATCAGAACCGCTGAGCTTTACCAAAGAGATGTTGATGCTAATGACGCTCAAAAATACAAAGAAAAAGCAATTGCTGAGGGTGCTGTTGTTGGCCAAATGACAGACAAGCAACCACTTATCGATATTGCAGTTAAGCAACAAATGGATTTTGCTAAGGCAAAGGGACTAGAAAAAGAGCTTAATCTTATTCTTGACGCTAAAAAATAATAAGCATCTATATTAGTTCTTCATTCATTTCGCTCACCTCTATAATGCTTTTATTTTAGGGGTGAGCATATTTAAGTAAGGGGGTATTGTTATGATCAATAAATTTAATAAATTTATTGAAAAAATTCAAATGGGGATTGGTTTTACTTGTTTCTCTATATTTTTATTAACCGTGTTATGCCAAGTTATATCTAGAATTTTACGTGTGCCAATGATATGGACTGAGGACGTGGCAAATTATTCTTTTATTTGGTCGGTTTTGATGGGGGCATCAATTCTATTCAACAGAAACCTTCACTTTAAGTTCAATCTTATGGATATGAAGCTTAAAGATGCCGCTTACTGCATTTATGACATAAGCGTTAATGCAATAATTTTATTCTTCACCTGCTCCGTTACCATTTATGGTATAGAGGCTGTTAAGCAATTTTGGAACTACACGTGGAATTCTATTCCACAGTTTAAAATGGGATAT